>JAAXWU010000095.1 GCA_013334855.1 Chlorobaculum sp.
ACGGGTGGTGGTGCATGCATCGTCGACAAGTTCTCTCAAAAGAAATCCTCTGATGGGTCGTCAGAGGTTACAGCGCAGCATCAATCAGCTGCATGAACAACAACGAGTTACCAGCTTAAACTCGACCCGATTCTGTCTGATGCCTGGGGTCCACTTCAGGTTTTCGTCATCAGGCTTGAAGATGGCGACATTTTTCATGAAGAGATCGAGCGGTTCGCGAAGGTAAAAGGAATCGGGCGAGCCTACCTGAACGTGGTCGGCGAGGCGGACAAGGAGAGCTTGCTCGTCGTCGGGCCAGAGGAAAGCCGCGCCTATCCGGTCAATCCGATGGTGCACGAGCTGTACGACGCGCATGAGGTTGTCGGCACGGGCACGCTCTTCCCCGACGACGCGGGCAACCCCATCGTCCACCTGCACATGGCCTGTGGCCGCGAAGAGAACACCGTCACCGGCTGCGTGCGCAACGGCGTCAAAGTCTGGCATGTCATGGAGGTCATTTTGGTAGAACTGCTCGACTCTACCGCTCAAAGACTCCTCGACAAGACAACCGGCTTCAAGTTGCTGGTGCCGTGAGCGTGGAGATCAACGAAAAGAAGTAAAGGGCTGAAAAGACTTCAGGGACATCAAGGACAATTCTCCCTATTCCTGACTTCATACATAAAAACCTGCAAACCCAACAAAGACGCGGGTGTGCTTTTGAAAATGGGCACTACAATTCGGTAATGTTATGTAGCTTCACTGCATCTCAAATGGTGTAGCGCTGAGTTTTTCACCCATCACCAGATAGATTTTCTGGGCGTGAAGCGTAGGTTTTGACGGAATTGCATAGCGGCGGACATTCTTAATGTGCGTCAGAATGCTTTGCTGCACGTGCACCAGTTCTTGGCGGATGATTTCCGGCGAGAGCGCCTTGTATTGCAGCTTGACCCGGTGGCTCATGTGCCGGATGCAGACCAGCGCCATGAAGCAGATGGCTACATGCGCCTCGATTCGTCTCGTGTCCAGTGGTAGATTGGGCGTACTTTCAGATCGTGCTTGCTTAATCGGAAGGTCTTTTCAACCTGCCACAACCCTCGATAATGCTCAAATACTTCGCTTGCCGTCATGTCTGCGATATTGGTGATGACCCCATGCAGCCCTTCCCACCGTGCGGCAGCGTGAATTTTCTCGTCATCGATACGCACGGATTGCGGCTCTTTGATCTTCAGATAGTTCCGATATGATGTATTCTGGAGAAATTATGCCGTATTTTTCGACTTATTGAGCTTCTTTTACAGTTTGTTGAGCGCCTTCTGGCGATCATGAGCATCCGTTTTCGCCCGTTTTTCACTGTAGCTGACCAGCAAGCGGCGATTGCCCGCCAAAGCGATCTCCTTGAACCGGATGCTGTCACCCGGCTGATAGCTCGCCGTATCGAGTATCTGCTCTTTGATGTATTCTGGATGAGACTTCAGACGTACCGCCACGATATACTGCTTTCACTTTGCTCGATCCGCGTAAGATTTTCCTTCATCAGCAAGCCGCTGTCGGCCACAAACACCACTCGATCGACCTCCACCAGGCGCTTGATCTGCTCATAGGTATCCTTGACCCAGGAGGCTCCGTTGTAGAGCCGATAACCGAGTGGGATACCATGACTGGTTACCTTCATGGTAAGCAACACCTGAACTTCACTGTGCCTGTTCTCTCCTTGCTCAAACCGTGGTCGCGAAGCTCCTCTTCAGTAAACGATTCAAAATACAGTGTTGTGCAGTCGTAAAATACTACATCGATTTTCTCGGCAAACAGCGCCGTCGCCGCCGCCCATGCCTTCTTCTGGATTCGATCCAGTATTACGTCATCGACGGAATCCAGCGTTCGATAGACGGCGTTCAGATCGAGCTTCACGCCAAAGTCTCTCTCAAGATCGATGACGCTCTTGCGTTTGTTTGCCGGATTACCGAGCACCCGGTCGAAACCAAGTTCATCAAACAACTTACCGAAAATTTCATGGATCCCGACCACGACGCGACTCTCCTCGCGAAGCTGCTTGAGGTCAACGTTCAACGGCTGATCAGAGGACAATTCCGCTTTATTTCGCCCATCAATGCCCATGCGAGCCGACTCGTCGGGACGGAACAGCCGCGGCGTTGACTCAGCTTCGAGGCCAGCCTTGACAAACTCGGCAAGCTCTTTCATTTTCACGAGTTCCTCGTCATTCATGTCGACGCCGACATAGCGAACGATGCGCTGCTTTACTTTGTCACCAATGCGCTTACTGGCAACAATCTGCACCGATTGCCTCGGTGAATTCGGTGTGGACTTGACTCTGACTAACATGGAAAAAAGCAGGAAAAATGAACCACTGATTTTATTGGCCTTCCGGGTGGGTTGGGTCAGCAAGTGTATGAAGTCGGGAGATAGAGTCAACCCGGCTTCCATCGCCAGCGCGATCATCTGCTGGGCGGCATATTTACGACGCGCCAGCGCTCATCCGTTTTCAAGGATTGCACGAACCACTTGCCTTTCGTGCTGCTTTTGGTCTTCCAGCAACAAAGCAAACCGACTGTGCTGTTCGCCCTGGTGACATTGCTCGTAAAGTTCTACGCCAGCCGCCGCGCCAGGGAGTTGCTTGTATCGCAGGGCATTCTCTTGCAACGCGAAATAGTGGAAGTCAAAGCCGTCACTTCACGACGCCTCGCAAGAGATCATGCCGCGGCTCTGCTATGTCACGCTGTTGAACCGGCGAGACGACTGAAAATCAAAAGCGACTGAATTGGGCCACCCTGTTTTTTCCCTTTTCTCCAATTTTTTTGATCGGTCGTATCAGTCAGATCGTGCTGATCCAGCTGATCTGGCAAGCTGCCAACCGCCACCAAACTCACCCAATAGCTTTCAGCACCTCTTGACGCATCTGCTGGTATGGAATGGCTCCGGCGGTGCGCCATTTGAGCTGGCCCCCGACAAACAGCATGAGCGCCGGTATGCCCTGAACCTGAAATTTGGCTGCTGCTTCAGGCTGCTGATCGACGTTGACCTTCACCACGGTCAGGCGTCCCTTGAATTCGCTGGCGAGCTGTTTGACCGCTGGGGCCACCATTTTGCAGGGACCGCACCAGTCAGCCCAGAAATCGATGAAGACGGGAAGTTGGCTGGTTCTGATGAGATCGTCAAGTGATTTGGGCATGGAGGTACCGATTGTTTGTTTGTGAAACGCCACCATCATGGCTGACGGTGCGTTGCAGTGCCGGAAGCGGGATACACACCTCCGGCTTGTGCTGTCATAAAAACAGGCGTCACCGGTTTACCGTTTCATTTCCCCTCCAGATGTTGTATCGTTGTCACCAGTCGCGAAAGTGCTCTATGTTCAATGAGGCAGCGGGCTGAAACTTATAAACTTTCGTTCGGGTTTATCTGAAAAATCACGCCATATACTCCGCTGTCCGGCTACCGCTGGCGGGCGGTCAACGAAACTTCAGCATTACTGTCGATGAACGACATCCTCGAAAAGCCCAGAAAAATATACGTTACACGCAAAATCGAGTTCAATGCCGCCCACCGTCTCTTCAATCCGGAACTCTCGGACGAGGAGAACAGGCAACTCTACGGCAAATGTTCGGGAGAGTACGGACACGGCCACAACTATCTGCTTGAAATCACTCTTTCGGGCTTCATCGACCGGAAAACCGGCTATCTGTTCGATCTCAAAGCGCTGAAGCAGATTCTTGAAGAGGAGATTGTCGCCCGATTCGACCACCGGCATCTCAACCATGAGGTCGGCGAACTCACGGGCCACGTGCCGACAACGGAGATTCTCGCCGTCATTATCTGGGAGATTCTCGAATCCCGACTGGAAACCATTACCAACCAGGAGGTCAGCCTCCACGAAGTAAAAATACATGAAACAGGAAAAAACAGTGTCACCTACCTTGGAGAATAACCGTATCCAGCAGTCTCTGGCCTCATGCGATCTCGACGACTGCTTCGACGAAGCGCAGGAGCGTGAAGAGGAGGCGCTCGGATCGATGGCCGACGCCGTATACACGCTTTTGAAAGGGGTTGGCGAGGATCCGGAACGCGAGGGATTGCTCCTGACCCCCGAGCGGGTCGCCAAATCCCTGCGTTTTCTGACCAAAGGATACCGGCAGGATCCGGAGCAGTTGCTCAAACAGGCGGTCTTCACCGAGTCGTACGACGAGATGGTGCTGGTGAAGGATATAGACCTCTACTCGATGTGCGAGCACCACATGCTCCCCTTCTTCGGCAAGGCGCATGTGGCCTACATTCCCGACGGCAAGATCGTGGGTTTGTCGAAAATTCCGAGAGTCGTGGAGGTGTTTGCCCGGCGCTTGCAGGTTCAGGAGCGCTTGACGCAGCAGATTCGCGACGCCATCCAGAACGTACTCAATCCGCGCGGCGTCGCCGTGGTGATCGAGGCAACGCACATGTGCATGGTGATGCGCGGCGTGGAGAAGCAGAACTCGATCACGACAACTTCGGCCATGTCCGGCGAGTTCATGACCAACCAGTCCACCAGAAGCGAGTTCCTGCGCCTGATTCGTTCACGCTGAAGCCAACAATTCTCCTCGACAGCATTGCAATCCGGTGCTCCGGGATTCGTTCGGGAGCACCGGAATTACCGACTCACTCAGCCAGCCACTGTTCCAGCAGCTCGCGACCCATCGCAACGGCTTGTTCCAGATGCTCGCGCATCGGTTCGCTCAGGCCGTTGCCAAGCCCGAGGTCGTGCGGCGGCGCGCCGATGAGCACGATCTCCGCCGGTTCCCTGCCATGCAGCTTCGCCACGGCAAGCAGTTCGCTCAGCCCCATCTGATGGGCTGACATTTTACGATGGATGAACGCCGGAAGTTCTTCTTTACAATAGAGATAGACCTTCGGCTCGAACTCGACCGGGATGATCGAGTCGAAAACCATCAGGGCATCGCACGACTCGAACCAGTCGAGCAGGTAAAGTCCCTGGGTGCCGCCATCGACGAACTGTACATGTTCAGGCCACGATGCGCTGGCTTCAAGTGCCCGCACAACTTCCACGCCGAACCCTTCATCGCCAAAGAGAATATTGCCGAGACCGACTACGTTGATTGTTTTCACTGCTGCGAAAGGCTAAAAGATTATGGGACTTATGGGACAGTTGGGACTCATGGGAAAAATACCACGACCACAACGTCTACAATTACCGCCAATTCACAAAAAAAACAGGGCGGCCACAAGAGCCGCCCCTACATTATCCATTATCAACTATCCATTATCAATTAAACCGTCGCTTCGTCCTCCACCTTGTGCTTGAAGCCGGTGATGATCGAAGAGGTTACGCTGGTGCGGTCTACGATGTCGTGACGGAAAACTGCGTAAAGATGCATGATCACGTAGAGCGGAAAGAGCCAGGCCGCCAGATGGTGCGCGTAGTGCAGGTTGTAGCTGCTGCCGAAGAGCGGCAGAATCCAGCCGAATGCGGCATCGAGAAAGCTGCCGGGACGGTTTTCGGCGTACATGGCCAGGCCGGTCAGAATCATGAAGGTCGAGCCGCAGAAGATGAAAATGAAGTTCGCCAGCGCCGCGACAGGGTTGTGACCGACGTAGTTCGGCTCGTCCTTCCTCAGAAAGAGGTAGGAGGCCACCTGCTCCTTGAACGGCGTCCCCCACCACGCAGGCGACCAGGGCCTGAAACCGCCGAACTTCGCGTAATGGTCGTCCGAAAGCAGGGCGTAGTACATCCGGTACAGGAAGTTGCCGATGAACACGAAAGCCACGCAGTAGTGCACGTAGCGCCACATCACGAAGTTGTGCTGCCAGACCGCTTCGCCAAGCGGCGGATTGATCACCGGAGCGGCGATATAGAGGCCGGTGACCAGCAGCGCGACGATGCTGAGCGCATTAACCCAGTGGTAGAGGCGGACCGGCAGACGCCACACATAGATTTCCTCGATTATCCTTCCCATGTCGTTCTCCGTTTAGACGATGGTTACCCTGGTGATTTCATTGCCGTTCATGTCGTACAGATGCGACGCGCACGCAAGGCAGGGATCGAACGAGTGCACCGTCCGCAGGATTTCGAGCGGCTTTGTGGGATCGACCATCGGCGTGCCTTTCAGCGCCGCTTCGTAAGCGCCGGAGTTGCCGCGATTGTCCCTCGGCGAAGCGTTCCAGGTGGAGGGCACCACGATCTGGTACTCGTCGATCTTCTCATCCTTGATCCTGATCCAGTGGCCGAGCGATCCGCGCGGCGCTTCGGTATAGCCGAAGCCTTTGCACTCTTTCGGCCAGCTCGACGGCTCCCAGCGCTCGCTGTTGAAGGTCTTGTAGTCGCCCGCCTTGACGTTGGCCACGAGCTGGTCGTAGAAGTGGCCCATGAATCCGGCGGTCTGCTTGCACTCGATGCCACGAGCCGCCGTGCGGCCAAGGGTCGAGAAGAGCGCTTCAGGGCCGACCTGGAGCTTGGCGAGCACCGCGCCGACGGTCTCCTTGATCATCGGATCGCCTTTCGCGTAAGCCACCAGCACGCGGGCAAGCGGGCCGACCTCGACCGGATGCTCCTTCCAGCGCGGCGTCTTGAGCCAACTGTACTGCTTGTCAGTATCGAGGAACTCGAATGGGGGCTTGGGGCCGGTGTAGTTCGGTTTCGTTTCGCCTTCCCAGGGGTGCAGCCCCTTCTCGGAACCCTGCGAGTAGGAGTACCAACTGTGGCCGATCTCCTCCTTGATCTGCGTCGCGTCACGCGGGTCAACATCGATCACCGTGGACAAATCTTTGTTCAGGATGATGCCTCGCGGCCAGAGCAGCGATTTGAAATCATTGAGATTGGTTTCCGGGAAGTCGCCGTAGCTCATGAAGTTGCCGAGTCCGCCGCCGTAGAGCCACTCCTTGTAGAATCCGGCGATGGCGATCAGATCGGGAATGTAGACCTGGTCGATGAAGGTCTGCGTGTCATCGATGATCTTTTTGATCATGTTGAGCCGCTCGATATTGATCGCCGTGTCGCTGTTCGGATCGATGGCGCAGGCCATGCCGCCAACGAGATAGTTCGGATGCGGATTCTTGCCGCCGAAGACGGTCTGAATCTTGACGATCTCCTTCTGGAAATCGAGCGCTTCGAGATAGTGCGCCACGGCGATGAGGTTCACCTCGGGCGGCAGCTTGTAGGCCGGATGACCCCAGTAGCCGTTCGAGAAGATGCCGAGCTGGCCGCTCTCAACGAAGGCGACAAGGCGCTTTTGCAAATCCTTGAAATACCCTACCGACGACTTCGGCCAGGGCGAGATGCTCTGCGCGATGGCTGAGGCCTGCGCAGGATCGGCTTTGAGCGCGCTCACCACATCGACCCAGTCGAGCGCGTGCAGGTGGTAGAAGTGCACGAGGTGATCCTGCGTCTGCTGCGTCGCCGCCATCAGGTTGCGGATGATGCGGGCGTTCGCCGGAATCTCGATGCCGAGCGCATCCTCGACGCAACGCACTGAGGCGAGCGCGTGCACAGTCGTGCAGACGCCGCAGATGCGCTCGGCGAAGGCCCAGGCGTCACGCGGATCGCGCCCTTTGAGAATCACCTCGATGCCGCGCCACATCGTGCCGGTGCTGTACGCCTCCTCGATAACGTTGGCGTCGTTCATCTTCGCCTCTATTCTCAGATGCCCCTCGATACGGGGAATCGGATCGACAACTATTTTTTTAGCCATGCCTTGAACTCCCTTGGATTACTATTCTTACTCTTGATCGTGCTGCTTCTTTTTCACTGCGGTAACGGCTGCATGAGCCGCTGCGCCGGCTGCCGCTGCGCCAACCGCCACCATGCCGATCTTGTCGGCAGTCGTGTCCGTGCCGAGGAACGACACATCGGCCAGGCGCGTGTAGAACGGGCCATTGTCCCAGAATCCCGGCTCTGAACAGCCGATGCAGGGGTGGCCGGAGCCTATCGGGAAGCTCGTGCCTTCGTTCCACTGAATCTTCGAGCAGGAGTTGTAGGTGGTCGGCCCCTTGCACCCCATTT
>JAAXWU010000096.1 GCA_013334855.1 Chlorobaculum sp.
AGAACATCGTCGCCCTCGACGGCATCGCCGTGATCGTGCACCCCGCCAACCGCGTCAACGCGCTGACGCGGGATCAGATTCGCGACATCTACGCCGGCAGAATCACCAACTGGAGCCGCGTCGGCGGCCCGAACGCTGCGATTGTGATGATCCAGCGCGAGTCGAACAGCGGCACGCAGGACAGCTTCAAGGAGCTGGTGATGAAGGAGGAGCCGGTCGCTCCGAACGCCGAAACCCAGGCGAGCAACGGCGCGATCAAGAGCCGCGTGGCTTCGACGCCGACGGCCATCGGCTTCATCGGTCATGGCTTCGTCGACAGATCGGTCAAGCCGGTTGCCGTAGATGGGGTGAAGCCATCCGTTCTGAACATCAGATCCGGCAAGTACCCGATCTCCCGTCCGCTCTTCATGTACACCAACGGCCAGCCTGTCGGTAACGTCAAAAAGTTCATCGATATTCCGAAGACGCCCGAAGGCAAAAAGATCATCAGCGAAACCGGTTTCGTCAACAAGTACTGATTCGTTTCGCCCTGAAGCACCATATCTATCACAGCATTTCGAAAGGCTGTCTCGGAATCAATACCGAGTCAGCCTTTTTTTCTTGTGTGCCCAGCATGACCTGAGCGAAAGAATCGAAGCGCAACTGCAAGAAGGCAACCGAGCGAGGGAAGGAAGCGTGGAGAGAAACCGGAGAGGCGGTGGTGCGGAGCCTTACGCCGGTTGGTGTGGCAGGGGAACGGTCAGAAACTTTGACTTTCCCCTGCTTTCACTCATCTTAAAATACTCGTACTGGCCGAACACGTTTGAAGTAGCTCTTGTTACTATCACGTCGGACACCATTGACGAAAATCTGGTACCAGGCTATGTTTGGACTCAACTCGGACGAACTCCAGTAGGTGTAATCAGCATAACCACCTACGAGACCTTTGCTCTCATAAAGCTTTTTCAGCTCGTCGATGCTTGGCAGGAACCAATCGTTAAAGCCGCCGCCTCGATATGCATGCGCAACGGCCGCAGCGCTATTTGGATATATCGCAGCGGGATAGACTGAAAGTATTTTTTCTGTATTAGCTGCTCCATCACCAATTGCCGTGCCGGTCGTTGAAATTGCTTTATAAGCATAGTCTTTCTTGTTCTTCATCTTGAACTGGCTGGTGCTCCAGACATAAACCCCCGTATATGGATCGCCATCCCACGCATCTGTATACATCGTGTTGACATCAGCCTCAGCGGCAATCAGGCCGTGTTGTTCGCCTTCAACGTAGCCGGGGTCGCCGGGCTGAAAAATATAGGCAACTTTACCGCCCCCGTAACTGTCGCCTATATTATACGTTACTGCAAATGATGTTGCTGTGGCCGAGACCATACTCAAGCCAGCAAGGAGCAAAGCTACCCATACTCGAGTAAAGCTTCTTTTTGTAAAAATTTTCATGGTGATCTTCGTTTCGCAAGATGTTATTGGAGAATCCGAACATTTCAAGTAATAGCTATATCGTATACATATAATTATATATAACCTTCAGGGCGCTCCAATTAGTTGCAATACACAGGTTGAGGGGATTGTGTCGCGACAGGAACAAGAATGCCAAAGACAGGGAGCTTGGCGCGACATTGTTAGCGTGAAGGCGAGCGTTCAGACGGTTATTGCTCCGGCCATGAAAAGTATCAACATTTTTTTGTCCCTGTTTTCATTTTACTGTCATTCCGATCCCGACTTGACGGGAGAAGAATCCACAACTCTTTATTTCGTAATAAGATGGATTCTTCATTACGCTTCGCTCCATTCAGAATGACAGACCCTCTTCAGGCGTTTCTTTGCGATTTATTGTGCCCTGAGTAATGAAAACGTAAAGTACCCGATCTCCCGTCCACTCTACATGTACGCCAACGGCCAGCCTGCCGGTAACGTCAAAAAGTTCATCGATATTCCGAAGACGCCCGAAGGCAAAAAGATCATCAGCGAAACCGGTTTCGTCAACAAGTACGGACTCGTTTCTCAGAAATCGTCACGATCATATCATATAAAAGCGGCTGTTCTGGTAGCGAAACCGGAACAGCCGTTTTGCTTTTCAATCGAAGCAGAATATTCCTTCGTCGTTTATTGCCTGGCTGAGAGAAAAGCTATGCGAAAAAGCGGAAAAAGAATATTCCGCCAGGCCGCTATTTGTTTACCATCTCTTTGCATCCCCTCAATGATTCCTCAACAATGTTCGCCGTAGATTTGCTCTCGGAAACAGATGGGCGCAAGCTTTTACTGACAACACACAATCAACACACAATCAAAACACGATCATGAAAAAAACAGTAATGTTCATCGCGCTTGCGGCGGCCTTCGGGTTCAACAACGCCCAGGCGGTCGATTGGAACTGGAAGGGCGATGTCCGCTATCGCTACCAGTCGGAGATGGCGGACAGGCATACCAATGCCGATGACCACAGCCGCGACCGCCATCGTCTGCGCGTCCGTCTCGGCGTCAACCCCTGGATCAATGAGGAGCTGTCAGCCGGTCTGCGGCTCACGACCGATTCTGCTGAATCGACCTCGCGCAACCAGAGCCTCGATAACGGTTTCAATACCAAGAACATCGTGTTCGACGAGGCGTACGTCAACTTCCATCCGATGTCACTGTCCGGCGCGGTGAACCTTCTGCTTGGCAAGCGTGAGGTTTCGAGCACGCTGTTCATCGAGAAAGACCTGGTTTGGGATACCGACCTGACTTTCGAGGGCGTTACGCTGCAATATGGCAAGGAGATCGACGGCAAGCAGAAGGATGGTCTTGGCGCCGTAGCAGGCTGGTATTCGCTCGATGAGAACAAATCCGTCACCACCAAAGAACAGGATGCATACCTGATCGTTCTGCAAGGATGTTACAAAGGGAATTTCAGTGATTTTGGCTACGATTTCGGTGCCGGATACTACGACTTCGTGCACTTCGATTTCGATAACTCGTCAGCTCAGTCGGGATTCGAGCCAAAATTCGACTACAGGGGCAAGGATTTCAACATCGTGGAATTTTTCGGAGGCATTGGCGGCGACATCACCGAGACTGTGCCGTGGAAACTCTACGGTCAGTATGCCTTCAATACCGCGTCGAAAAAGAATGCCGTCAACATCGACGAATCGCAACGGGATGCCTGGCTGGCCGGTCTGAAAATCGGCAGCGCTAAAAATCCCGGTCAGATCGAGGGCGCTGTCGAGTACGTCAATATCGAAAAAGATGCGGTGACTGCCCTGACCGACTCCGACCGGAATTACCCCGACAGCGACAAGACCAATATCCGGGGCTGGAAGCTCAATGCCGTCTATCACCTCGTGCAGAACATGACGGTCGGCGCTACCTACATGAATTTCAAAGAGATCACGGGAACCGACGACGATCGCAATCATCTGCTTCAGGCCGATGTGGTCGTGAAATTCTGAAGATTCTGTGACGATGCTTCTGTCTTATGTGTGCTTATGTGTGCTGTTCTTTCTCCGTTGGTTGGGTAGGTGGGTGAGTTTGTGGATCTCATCCGGATTGCTGCGAGGCTGCCCGGCAGTACGGCGGGTAGCCTTTTTATAACGGCAGATGTTTGCTGGTTCGGGTTTTTGTCAATCAATCGTCTTCGAAAACAAAGGAATAATCATCATGAACATGTTCAGGAAAATCGTTTTTGGCGCGGCGCTCATGGGGCTCATGGCAGCCGGTGACGCTTCGGCGGCTGGCAACAAGCTGGTGCTCGACGGCTCGACCACCGTCGGGCCGATTGCCAAGGCATTTGCCGCATACTTCAAGAAAACTACCGGCGTTGACGTAACCGTCAGCGAGTCGGGTTCGGGCAATGGCGCCAAGAGCCTCATCAACAAGAGCTGCGACATCGCCGACATGTCGCGCCCGATGAAGGACAACGAGATGGCTGCGGCCAAATCGAAAGGCGTCAATCCGGTCGAGAATATCGTGGCCCTCGACGGTATCGCGGTGATCGTCCACCCCGGTAACCGGGTCAACGGCCTCAGCAGAAAGCAGATTCGCGACATCTACTCTGGCCAGGTGACCAACTGGAGCCAGGTCGGCGGCCCGAATGCTGCGATTGTGATGATCCAGCGCGAGTCGAACAGCGGTACGCAGGACAGCTTCAAGGAACTCGTGATGGGCAAGGAGCTGCCGATCTCCAGACGCGCCGAGACGCAGGCCAGCAACGGCGCGGTCAAGAGCCGCGTGGCCTCGACGCCGACCGCCATCGGATTCGTCGGCCACGGTTATGTCGATGGCTCGGTCAAGGCACTCGATGTCGATGGCGTGGAAGCGAACACGCCGACGATCAAATCCGGCAAGTACCCGATCTCCCGCCCGCTCTTCATGTACACCAACGGCCAGCCGACCGGCACGGTCAAGCAGTTCATCGATCTGCCCAAAACCCCCGAAGGGCAGAAGATCATCAGCGAAGTTGGTTTCGTGAACAAGTACTGATCCGTTTTGCCCTGCGAGGCACTATCGATCAACGCATTTCAGCGTGTTGTTCCGGTCACGCTGCCGGAACAGCACGCTGAATTCAGCTCCAAATCGAAATCATTATCGATTCTTCCATCGAAGCCTTTGATACGATGCGAGCGGGAATCCGACCTTTATGTCGATTTTGATGGAAATGTTCAACCGGATTTTCTGACTTGTCTTTCCCCGCCTTTCGCCTGTCTGCCCGCGGTTTGTAAAAGTGAAGCCTCATTCGTTAACTTCAGGCACATTGAACTGCTTTACAACGATCAAGGAGAAACGAATGAGAAAGTTGGGAACTGTGCTCGCCGCATTGCTGGTCATCATGACCGCGGGCTGGGCAGGTAATGCTGAAGCTGCCAAAGGAATCGTGATCGATGGTTCGACGACCGTCGGGCCGATTGCCAAATCGTTTGCGGCGTACTTTATGAAGAAATACAAGGTTCCGGTCACGGTCAGCGAGTCGGGATCGGGCAATGGTGCCAAGAGCCTCATCAACGGCAGTTGCGATATTGCCGATATGTCGCGCTCGATGAAGCCGCAGGAGATTGCCGCCGCAAAAGCGCGAAGGATCAATCCTGTCGCCAATGTCGTGGCGCTCGATTGCCTCGCCATGATCGTTCATCCCTCTAATCCCGTTCGCGCTCTTACCGAAGCGCAGATTGGCGATATTTTTTCGGGGCGTATCAATAACTGGCGGCAGGTCGGCGGGCCGAACTTCCCCATCGTGGTGATCCAGCGCGAGTCGAACAGCGGTACGCAGGAGACCTTCAAGGAGCTGGTCATGAAGGGCCGGGCCGTGGTGAGCGGCGCGGAGACGCAGGCCAGCAATGGCGCGGTGAAGAACAGGGTTTCGCAGACTCGCGGCGCAATCGGCTTCGTCGGCCTCGGCTATCTCGACGCTTCAGTCAAGAAGATCGCCGTCAACGGAGTCATTCCCTCCGCCGCCACGGTCAAGAACAAAACCTACAGGCTCTCGCGTGATCTCTACATGTACACCAACGGCAAACCCGCTGGCGTGGTCGGTACGTTCATCGATCTGCCGAAAACACCCGATGGCAGGCGCATCATTCAGGAGCTTGGATTCGTGCCAAAATACTGATTCACTTTCCCGGCGCTCTTCGTAAGTCTGTTACGGAATTTTGCGGCCAGCCCTTTTGTTTAAGGCTGCAAGATTCCGTGGCGTGATGCTCATGAGAAGGCGGATGCGTTCCATTTGTTTCCAGAATTGTAACACTCAGATTTTTTTTCTTCTTTCGCAGCCTGTTACATTTCGGGCGTCCTGAAAGAACCATTCCGAAACAGTTTTGAGGATGTTCGCGGAAACCGGTTTACAGAAGTAACAAACCACGCAGCTCGATAGACTGCAAAAAGCAACCGTATGAATGGTGAGATAGAGTCGAACCAGGGCAGGTCATCCGCTTTCATCGTCAGCGCCAGAAAACGCAAAATTCAGAAGATACGGCAAAAAACCGGTGAGGCGACCCTGCTGATTATTGCCTCTTTTGTGGCTATTGTCGTCCTGTTCATCTTTTATTTTGTCGCCCGCGACGCCGTTCCCTACTTCCAGATTCGGGGATTCCGAGAGTTCTTTACCAGCATCGACTGGTATCCAGCCGACGATCCGCCGCGCTTTGGCGCCCTTGCCATCATCTACGGCAGCCTCATGGTGACAGTCGGCTCCGCATTGATCGCCGTGCCGATGGGGATCATCGCCTCGATTTGCCTCTCCGACATCCTGCCATTCAACGTACGACAGTATGTGAAGCCGGTGATCGAGATGCTTGCGGCTATTCCGTCGGTGGCCTACGGCTTTTTCGCGCTCGTGGTGTTTGCGCCGCTTTTGCAGAACTCCGGCGGGCCGATTCTGATGTGGACATGGTGGGTCATCGCCACGCCGTTTCTCTTGCTCGCGGTCATTGTCGCCTCGGAGCTGCTGACCTCCACGATCGCCAGTCAATCGCTCAAAAAACCGGTCGATATTGCGGTCAAGGCGTTGTTTGGCCTCCTGGCGCTGCTTTTTCTCTACTTCGTCGGCACTCATCTGCAAGGGCTGGAGATCATGAGCGGCACCAACGCGCTGAACGTCTCCATCATCCTGAGCTTCATGGCCCTGCCGACCATCGTCAGCGTCTCCGAAGATGCTCTGCAGGCGGTCGGACGCGATCTGCGGGAGGGGAGCTACGCGCTTGGCGCGACGCGGGCCGAGACCATCATCAAAACCGTGCTTCCGGCGGCCAGCAGCGGCATTCTCGCCGCAGTCATCCTTGGCATCATGCGTGCTCTTGGCGAAACAATGGTGGTCTGGATGGCTTCGGGCAACTCGTCGCACGTGCCCTCTCCCTGGTACAACTATCTCGAATCGGTGCGCACCCTGACGGCGACCATCGCCGGTGACATGGGCGAGGCTGACCAGGTGACCGGATCGGCGCGATTCCATGTGCTTTTCGCCATGGGCCTGATTCTGCTCGTTGTCAGCTTCGTGAGCAATCTCATCAGCGAGCGGATCGTCGTCCGCCAGCGCAAGATATTGTCCGGCCAGTGACGCCAACCCAATTCAACGTTGTAATCTTATGAATCTCGGCACCAGAAAGCTTCTTGACCGCTCTTTTACCGCTCTTGGCATCGGTTCGATCGTGATCATGGGCCTGGCGTTGCTCGTCGTGCTCGCGCCCATCGTTTCGAAAGGCGTCGGGGCGCTCGTGTTCAGGGAGACGATAGAGCACAGAAAGCTGCTCTTCACGGAGTTTCATCGCGGCGACGCTCGTGAACTCGAAAAAGAGAGGGCGCTTTCGAACGGCTATCGCCAGAAAGCTTTTGATATGCTTGCCGTTTTCGACCAGGAGCTCGAACAGATGCCTCCAGAGCGCCAGGAGCAGTATCGCGAGAGCTACGACCAGACCAAGAGCGCGCTTCGCGGCCTCTTTGGCCCGCTGCCGGGCGATACCGACCCGGAGCTTGCCCGGAACCGTTACGGTCAGACCCGGTGGGACAAGGCCGAAGAGAAGGTGCACGAGCTGCTCTACGAGCAGAAGTGGGACTACTCCAATCCCGACGTGATCGCCAAACCCTACGATGTCAGCCGGGCGGCCAGTTTTACCGGCACCTCGCTGGTGCGTCTTTTTCCCTATGTCGAGGAAAATCTCGACAAGATGCTTCTCCCCGAGTGGAGCTTTTACTGGGGCTTCATCACCGACAGCTCCATCGACGCCCACTTTTTCGGCGGCATCTGGCCCGAAATCCAGGGCACGCTCTTTCTGGCCATCGGCGCGATGCTCTTCGCTTTTCCGCTTGGCGTGATCGCGGCGATCTACTTCACCGAGTACGCCCGCGACGGCTTCCTTACCAGCATGTTGCGCAGCGCCAACAGCACGCTTGCCGGCGTGCCGAGCATCGTCTTCGGCCTGTTCGGCCTCGCCTTTTTCATCAACACGCTGCATGTGTCGGAATCGAAAAGCGTGCTGGCCGGTT
>JAAXWU010000220.1 GCA_013334855.1 Chlorobaculum sp.
TCATGTGCGAGACGTGCGCCTTCGAATCGACGCTCCACTGCGACATTTTATGCGGATGCTTTTTTGCATAGGCCTTGACCGAGAGCGGAGCGCGACGGTCGGAGTTGCCCTCGCGAAGCACCGGGTTGACGGCGCTGCCGAGCACCTTGGCGTAACGGACGTTAATCGCCTTCTCCTCGTCGCTGGACGGCGCTTCCGGGTAGTTCGGCACGTTATAACCGTGATCCTGAAGCTCCTTGATGGCGGCTTTCAACTGGGGAATCGAAGCGCTGATATTGGGCAGCTTGATGATATTGGCTTCCGGCGTGAGCGCAAGTTCGCCGAGCTGGGTAAGGTAGTCGGGAATCCTCTGGCTCTCGCTCAGATTTTCCGGGAAGTTGGCAATGATCCTGCCCGCCAGCGAGATGTCCCTCGTCTCGACCTCGACGCCGGTGCCGCGGGTGAAGGCCTGGAGAATCGGAAGCAGCGAGTAGGTCGCCAAAGCCGGAGCCTCGTCGATCTTGGTGTAGATGATGGTCGATTTGCTTGCCATATCGATGAAATTAAAGGTCTGTGGTTATGATTGACTTCTGGAAAAAAGAAAACCTGACAATCCTGCAGGAGCCGCACTACCCCCTGTCAGTAAAGTGAACTGCTGTGTATACTCCCGAAGACGGGATAGAATGCCGTACTGAAAGATGCGCATCGAGTGCCTGAAAAACGCTCACTTCCATGGAATTGCAGTCCGCCCGTAACAAGGTGAACCTGCCCTCAGGCCCTGGTCAGCAAGGCCCTGTTGACAAATGGATATGAAAGTGATGAAGGAGAACGGGAGGCCGGCGGAAGCCGGCGCTCCATCAAAACGTATCTGGATTACTGACGGTTGTCGAGTCCGATCCTCTCGGCAAGCTCCTTGTCGTGAAGCACTTCGGAAGCGAGCTTGATCATGGGGATGGTCGCGCCCATCGAGCTGTAACCACCGTCATGGAACAGATTCTGCATGGTCACCTTGCGCGTCAGGTCGCTCAGGATCGTCATGGTGTATTCGGCGCACTCCTCCGCAGTGGCGTTGCCGAGCGGAGACATCAGTTGACCGTAATCGTACATCTTCTCGAAACCGGGAATGCCGCTGCCGGCCTTCGTGTAGGTCGGGCTTTGGGAAATCGTGTTGATGCGGATGCCGCGCGTTGCGAGCCGGGGGCCAAAGCTGCGGGCAATCGATTCGAGCAGCGACTTGGCGTCGCCCATATCGGAGTATGTCCAGTAGTTGCGCTGCGACGCGATATAGGAGAGCGCAACAATGCTGCCGCCGTTGCTGATGGCCTCGTTCTTGAGCGCATAGGCGACGAGCCTGTGAAACGAGATGCCGGAAACATCGAGCGTCCTCATGAACCACTCGTAGTTCAGCTCCTCGTACGGCACCTGCTTGCGGATGTTCTGGGACATGCCGATCGAGTGCACGATAAAATCGACCGGGCCCATCGTCTCCCTGAGCTCCCTGAAGGTGTTATCGACATCCTCGTTCTTGGAGGCGTCGCAGACGAGAACCGGAGCGTTGCCGCAAAGTTCGGACAGCTCCTGGAGATTGCCGAAGCGAATGGCGGTCGCGACGTTGGAAAGAGCGATCTCTGCGCCTTCGCGGTAAGCGTGAAGCGCAATCTGCCAACCGATGCTGCTTTCATCGAGCGGGCCGAACACAATTCCTTTTTTTCCTTTCAAAAGACCATAGTGCGCTTTCTCGGGCATGGTACAATCTGATTCTTTTCAGAAAAATAAGGGTAGCTGCTACCCCTTTGATGATCGTTCAAAGCTGTCAAGATACAAGTTTCCGGTGAATTGTTAAACACTTACCGGTAAAATTTGTATCTCGGCGGCAAAGCGATACGGCAATCACGAAACGCAGAAACCAACAGAACTCCGACGACGGCCTCAATCCCGATATGAGAAAAGAGTCCGGCGGCGTGCCGTCAGATCTTCAAACGGCGCATGGAGCGCAGCTTGTCGAGCACGTTCTTGTTGACGTTCAGCTCCATCTCCTCCTTTTCGACATGCACCTCCTTGAAAATCACCCTGAGCATGTTCTCCTCGGGGATGAATTTCTCCATGTCGAGGCTGTAGAGCGCTCTCGGCAGGGTGATGATCCGCTGGGCGCGATCCACCGTGACGATGATGTCGGTGCCCATGCGCTCGACCGAAACATCCTCGGCGTCCTTCAGGAACGGAATCTTGATGCAGAGCACCTCGCGATGGCCGGAAGTGACCTGGTTCTTCTGGCTTTCGATCCAGAAGTTCTTGCCGGAGTAGAAGGTCTTGTCGGG
>JAAXWU010000097.1 GCA_013334855.1 Chlorobaculum sp.
TGCCGATATCTTCGAGAATCTGGTGGGTCGCGCCATCCTCGCCGAGGGTGAGACCGGCGTGCGAAGCGCAGATTTTGACGTTGAGATTGGAGTAGCAGACCGACTGGCGGATCTGGTCGAAGACGCGCCCGGTCGCGAACACGGCAAAGCTCGACGCCACGGGAATCTTGCCGGTGGTGGCAAGACCCGCCGCCATGGAGATCATGTTCGCCTCGGCAATGCCGGTCTGGATGAATCGCTCCGGAAACTCTTTACGGAAGAGATTCATGTTCAGCGACCCGGTCAGGTCGGCGCAGAGAGCGACAACCGAAGGGTTTGCTCGGCCAGCTTCGAGCAGCGCCTCGCCGAACCCTGTGCGGGTAGCCTTGTTGCCCCGGGAAGCGTACTTCACGGTCTGTTCGTTGGTGATTTTCTCTCCCATTAATGACAGAATAACTTAAATTTGAAAAAAGTTATGCAGGACCTGAGTGTCTGCCGGGGTTAACCCCGCCATTGATATTGAGTTGCGCACACAAAGCCCATGCCGATGACGAAAGTTGAATATAAGCATACGCATATAGCGGCAAAAAAAAAATTAGGCCAAAACTTCCTGCTTGACCGGAACATTCCGAAGAAGATCGTCCGTGAATCGGGCATACAGCCGGGCGACCGGGTGCTCGAAATCGGCCCCGGCTTCGGTGCTCTCTCCACGGCGATTCTCGAAACGATACCGGCCTTCACGGCCATCGAAAAAGACCGGGAACTGGCGCAGTTCATCCGCGAGGAGCACCCGCAGATCGAGCTGATCGAGGGCGACTTCCTCAAAGTGCCGCTCGAACCGCTGGCCGCAGGCGGCAAACTTGCCGTGCTCGGCAATATCCCATACTCCATCACCAGCCCGATTCTCTTCAGGCTGCTCGACAACCGGCATCTCGTCGCCTCGGCCACGCTGATGATGCAGCACGAAGTCGCCCAACGCATCGCCGCCGTTCCGGGCACAAAGGAGTACGGCATCCTCGCCGTGCAGATGCAGGCGTTCTGTGACGTAAAATATCTTTTCAAGGTAGGCCGCGCTGTTTTCAAGCCTCGCCCGGAGGTAGACAGCGCCGTCATCCGCATGGTGCCGAAAGCCGCCGATCCGGTAGAGGACAGCGAAGGCTTTCGGCTGTTTGTACGAAGAGTTTTCCACCAGCGCCGCAAAACACTGCTGAACAATCTGAAGGAATACTACGATACGTCCAATGTGCCCGAAACAACGCTCAAGCTACGAGCCGAAGCGCTGAAGGTGGGAGAGTTGATAGAGCTGTTCGGGATGTTGCGGGTGGTGGAGAGAGGTGATGCCGATTAGCAGCGGTATTGAGTGGGATAGAGTTGCTGTCAGAGAATGACTGGATTGAATATAATGGGAGATGACACCGATTAGCCAATTACAACTTTGGTAATAAGCAAATATTTTTTTGTGCTTTCGCACCACGTATGGCACTCATGAAGAGAAAAGCACTTGTGACGCGAAAGCACTCAATATAAATCCTATGTTACAGATTGGGCCTTGCGATGTTTTGCATATCCCATACCGATTATACCAAGCCCCATGAGCAATGTAGTTGATGGTTCTGGAACCACCGTAGTGGTATCAAGATATTCTTTTAATTTCCATCCATCCAACTGATCTGGGTCTTTCATACTACGACGAACAGCCAAACCAAAATCGCTATCTGGAGTAAGATAGGCAACTTCAAAAATTTGATTGCTGTTGTCAATGGCTAATGGAAGCCCTGATGTATAAGCAGAGTTACCATAACCACCTTTTGCATAAACCCCAAAGTAATTACCCCAAACATAACTGTCAGTTTGATCAGGACCTAAGGCTGTAGCACTATCAAAGACAGCTGTATCAATAACAACACCAGAAGAATTATACTTATTTACCGTAAAACCATTATACCGCGCTGTAATTTCAAGGTACTTATTAACTGAGTCACTGGCTGCGTAAACATCAAATACGTTATAAGCAGGACTTCCACCATTATCATAGGTTGTATTTTGCTCTATGTTATGAAGAAGAAAAGAGAATGTTCCATCATAATGATACGAGCCGTAGTCCAAACCGTTTTTCCATTCTGCATAAACGGCACCAGCCAGCCCTCCTCCATCTGCTTCATAACCCGCACCGTTCCATTCTCCCACACTGACGACACCATCCATCACAGGATTTTGAGTCGTCAATGTAGATACCAAAGCATGTGCATTCGACGAAAATCCTGTAGCTACAAAAATTGAAGCTACAATTCTTAATAATTTCTTTTTCCCCATAATTCACCTCCAATTAAATAATAATTACAGGTTCGATCATTCTAATTACGATACTGATAAATCGAACTAGTTTAGCTTAACTCAATACAACAGAATTCCACAATCCAAACCACCTTCGACAGCAATGCTTTGTACAAATGCACTACAACGGGTTCGCACGATAGATGCGTTGTCGGGCTGAAGAGGGGTACTGATTGGTGCCCGTGCATCTGGGGGCGTAACCTGAAAACAACTGAACTTGCTTACAGAACTACGATGAATAGTTAACAAAAAATTTTATTCAATCAAAAATTTTTTTCATCAAATAAATTGCATCGAGGTGTAAAACATCAAAATATAAACAGTTAAAAAATCACATAGAAACTATATTAATCAACATACGAAAAGATATTATTTTTCATATATCGACAACGCACTTTCACGCCTCCGGTTAACGATTATCTCGATTCAGAATAACGAGATAACTGGCATCCAATCATCGCTTTCGTTGCCTCTTGGCTGTAACGACAGCCGCCGGCCTGCTCAGGCGGTGATGTCAAAACAATGAGAATCGCAAAATTGACAGAAAAGCCTTGATTGCCGCGTCGCTGCGCTCCTCAGCGTGGCAGAAGCCTGCCGGACTGTTTGCCTTTGACCTGGCGGCCGTCGGCTCAGGCGGTTTTTGTCGTGGGCGCTTCTTCAGGCCATCGGGCTAACTTGCCGGAAATCTCCACTGGTACAAGCCGTTGGACAGGGTGCTCGACGACTCGAATCCGCCGTTCTACCGCTGCTTCCCCGGCGGCGTGACCAACACCAGCTACAACGCCCTCGACCGGCACGTCGATGAGGGACGCGGCAACCAGACCGCCGTGATTTACAACAGCCTTCAGCCCGTCACAAAAAAAATAACCGATCTGTTGCATGAAAAAGGATTTTTCCCTATACTAAGGCCACTTAACCAGATGCGGGAATAGCTCAGCTGGTAGAGCACAACCTTGCCAAGGTTGGGGTCGCGAGTTCGAGTCTCGTTTCCCGCTCCACTGATACGAAAAAAAGCCTCCAAGACCGGAGGCTTTTTTCGTTTATTTTTTACCGGAAACTACTGGTCGAGTCTGTTGAATCTCTGTGGGAATATTTTTCGTGGACAAATATCCGACGGTGTTGATGCGTTTTACTGCTCGAAGAAGAGCTTGCGCATCGCTTTGCGGGCGCTGGTGATGTGGGCTTTCACCTCCGGTTCGCCCAAGCCTTTCAGCCCGGCGATCTCTGCCGTTGATTTGCCTTCGACCTCAAGCAGGGTGTACATCTCGCGCTCGGGTTCCGGCAGCTTTTCGATGCAGGCGAGCAGGCGCAGGCGCTCGCCGTCCGGTGCGGCGTCGTTCGCCGCAGCGTTGGTTGCCGGTTCGGGAACACCGCTCTCGCCATCGGCTGACGGACGCTTGAACAGCTCATCGGCCGTCGCGGCTGCGGGCAGCTCGTCGCTGACTTCGCCGAACAGTCGCACGAAACCTCTGAAATCGAGGCCGCTCGCTTCGCACGGCGTGATGGCGTCGGCGAGGATGTCGGCGGCGAGCTTCCGGAATGGTCCGCCGACTTCGGGCAGGCGGATGGCGAAGTCGAAGCTGTCATCCATGTCCCGCGCTTCGATGTTGTAGGGAACCTTCATCAGCACGTTGATGCCCGCCGCCTGCGCGTAGCTCTCGGCCATGCCGCTGCCGTCGTCGCGGTTGACGATGAGGCCGAGCAGGCGCGAGCGCCCGCCGATGGTGCGGAAGTAGTTGTTGGCCTGGCAGATGTTGTTCGAGGTGAAAATCGACTGCCGGTCGTTGCTCGTCACCAGAATCACCTCCTCGCTGAGCGAGCGGGCCAAGGGCGTGGCGAAACCACCGCACACCACGTCGCCGAGGAAATCCATTAAAATAATATCGATGTCCCACTCGAAGATGCCGAGCTTTTCGAGCACGTCGAAGCCGGAGATGATGCCGCGCCCGCCGCAGCCGCGCCCCACCTGAGGGCCGCCAAGTTCGATGCCGTAGATCGGTTGCGGAAAGTCGGGAATGTCGCGCCGGAAGACGATGTCGCTGATCTCGACCTGCTCGTTCCGCGCATTCTTTTCGGCGAACACCTCCGTCACCGTTGGCAGCGAGATGCCGCCGAAGAGCGAGGTGGTCGAGTCGTGCTTGGGGTCGCAGCCGAGTTGCAGGACGCGCTTGTTCATCATGGCGAAGGTGGCGCTGAGGTTCGTCGTCGTGAAGCTCTTGCCGATGCCGCCCTTGCCGTAAATGGCGATGGTTCTTGGCGCCATTGCTGTTCAGCGCCCCATGTTGCAGGTTCCTGGGCCACCATCGCCCTCCGAGCCATCCTTCCAGTGGATGATCATCTTCAGGCAGTCGGGGTCGCCGAAAGCCCGCATGTACGCCTCTTCCAGGTTTTCGTCAACCGTGCACTGGTGGGTGAAAATCTTCTCCGCGTTGATCTTGCCCGCGGCGATCAGCTCGCGCACCCGGCGCAGGTCGCCCTTGGCCCACTGGCGGGCGGCGATGAAGGTCAGCTCCTTGTTGAAGGCCTGTGAGTAGTCGATGTTCATACGCTGGTAGTAGCCGCCAAAGATCACCTTGCCGTGGAACTTCACGAAGCGCAGGCCGGTTTCGATGGCGCTCATGATGCCGGTGCTGTCGATGAGAATGTCGAACTCGTGACCCGCCAGCGCCGCTGACACATCCTGCTTTTCCGGGTTCACCTTGATGTCCGCCGTGGAGACGTCGAGCCGCCGCTGGTGCGGTTCCGTGACCGCCACGAGGCTCGCGCCGAAGCGCTTAGCCAGCTCGGCGGCGAGGATGCCCACCGCGCCCTGGCCAAGCACGAGCACCTTGCGGTTCCTGACTTCCGCCAGATCGACGATGTGCAGCGCCGTCGCGCCGAGCGGCAGGGCGATGCCGCACTGCGGATTGGCAATCCCGTCGAGCACCGTCAGGCTCTCGACCGGGCAGACGATGAACTGCGACGCGCCGCCGAAAGCCGCGTTCACATCCTCGTAGCCGAACGAACCGGCCACATAGGCGAACTTGCCGATCAGCCCCTGATTGACGTGATCGCCCGCCTCGACGATCCGCCCAACGGTTTCGTAGCCGGGAATGAAGGGAAAGATGAAGGGCGGCGACGGGATCAGGCCGTTCAGGGCCATCTTCTCCGTGCCGGTGCTGATCGACGACCACCAGGTCTCGACCATGACGTCGGTCGAACAGACCGGTTTGAGCGTCACCTCGCGCAGCTCGATCTGGTTGACGCCGCTGAAGACGATCGCTTTGGACTTTTTGGCTTCCATGTTGTTTCCGGTTTTCCCGTTCATGCCGCGCCGCTGGCCTTGAGTTTCTTCTCGTTATGCTTTTCGAGCAAGAGGCGGATGACGAACTGCGCCGCGTTGATGAGGTAGCTCAAGTAAGCAAGGTAGGCGGTCGTGATGAGCATCTGCTCGTCGAGGCCCATCCAGAAGAGGATGAAGTAGGAGATATGGACGATCATGGCGATGGCGCTGCCGAAATCCTCCCAGAAGAACTCGTGCGCAAAGGCGAACTGCCCGAACACTTCGAGTTCGAAGAAGCCGCCGGTCACGAAGATCAGCACCAGCATGGCGGTCTTGAGGATGACGAAGGTGGTGATCCAGGAGAAATCGGTGATCCAGACCCCCTGCGAGTAGAGGTAGGTGACGGTCAGACCGGCAAGGAAAATGAGGAACTGGATCGGCGCAAGAATCGCCTGCGAGGTCGTCCACTTGGACGCATTTCTTTTTTCAAGCTGTTCCGGTGTATAACGGGGCATGAGAAAATCATTTCGGTGATGGAAGCGGCGCACCAGGGCGCGCCGGAACGACGTTGAATATAGCAAAATACGGCGGATGGCAAAACCGGCGCGGCGCGGGCTGATGGACAATGGACAATGGACAATGGAGAATGAGGGAAAGGGGGAGTGTCGGGGATTTGTAGGGGCGAATGGCGTGCGATCTTGGGGAGCCGCAAGGTCTCGTCAAATCATGGATGTGCAATTGTAAAGTTCTGGTTCAGATCTGCATAATTTCTGGTAAAGTATTGAAGGATAATTCATTGCGGACATCGCGAACCTGTTCAGGCAGTGCAGACTGAATTTTCATATCCTGCGGATTCATCACGGGAGCGCTTTCATAATGGCAAGAATTGTCATAAATTGGCAATGAACCCAATGATTAAACAGGGAGAACACCATGTCAATGAATGTCAATCTGAGCCCGTATCTCGAAAAGATGGTGCGCGAAAAAGTCAGCTCGGGCTTGTATACATCCGCGAGCGAGGTTATCCGCGAGGCGTTGCGGCTCATGGATGAACAGGATTCGATTCGAAAAGCCAAGATCGAGCTGCTGCGGCAAGAGATCGAGGCCGGAGTGGAGAGCGGTACAGCGACGGACTGGAATCCGGACGAAATAAAAAAGAGTGGAAGAGCAAGGCGTAAGGAGTGAGTGGGAGCGTCCCGGTTGGTCGGGATGCCCGCTTGCACGTTATAGATGTAGACTTGATGATTTTGCGATATTCTGAAATAGCGATAATTTTCGTTTGGTTTTAAATGCGTTGGAATGTGCTGTTAAGGATGAGGGTTTGAGAGGACGAAAATCAGGAGGCCGGATCATTATGCCAGAAATCTGCCGTTTTCTTGGAATTATCATACGGATGCATATCCGCGAACATGCGCCACCGCATTTTCACGCTGAATATGGCGATTATGAAATTACCGTGGATATTGACAGTGGCGTTGTGACCGGCAAATTTCCAAGAAGGGCGCTTAACGCGGTGCTGGAATGGTATGTATTGCATCAAAAAGAGCTTATGGCAAATTGGGAAGCTGCGATGAACAGAAAGCCATTGTCTAAAATCGAACCTCTGGAGTGACCATCATGTTTATTCATGTCAATGACGCCCGGTACATCGGCGATTATAAAGTATGGCTGTCCTTCAATGACGGAACGCAGGGCGAGGTGGATTTGGAGTCCGAGTTATACGGCGAGATATTCGAGCCTCTCAAGGATGTTGCTTTTTTCAAATCGTTTACACTTGAAGGTCATACACTGTCATGGAGCAACGGCGCTGACTTCGCACCTGAGTTTCTTCATGAACTCGTAACTTGCCCATTGAATGATGCACTTGCCCTTCAACCGCTAGAAAAATAATGAAAGACTATCATATAAATATTATTTATAGCGAAGTGGATGATGGATATATAGCTGATGTATCTGACTTCAAGGCATGTTCCGCTTTTGGTGAAATGCCAGATCAAGCCCTTGCTGAGATGCTGTTAGCCAAAGACGCTTGGTTGGCCGCCGCCAAAGCCAACGGAAAGCCGATTCCGCCACCAAAGTATAGACCGGTTATTTATCAAATAGCGTAATAGAAGCGAATGAGGTGGGTTATTGGAATGATTCTGAAGATTTGCTTGAAAATAAGGCGTATTTTTTATTCAATTTAAATTACATTATGATTGGTCATAAAATTATAAAATTGCACTGCTGTCCGGTTATAAGTCAAATAAATTCAACTGGTTACAGTTATAGGTTTTGGGAATCATGCCAGCAGAATTCGTAAGTAGTTTTAAAATATCAACTTGTTCAAACACGCTGACGCTCAGAAT
>JAAXWU010000006.1 GCA_013334855.1 Chlorobaculum sp.
CTGTTGAAAAGGTGGGTATGCAAACCACCAAGATTGATATCCACATACATCAGAAGTTCGGGCTTCAACATGATAGACTCCTTGAAATGAATTGATTTTGGATTGAAATTTTTCTCGATGTCACATTGAACAGGAATGGAAATTAAATAACATCGTTGTTCCGAAATGAGTAAGCAATGGAGAGAGTACGCCAGCTATCGCCCCAACCTCTTTTTTCGGACTTCACGAATAAAATAACTTGCGTTCCATAGAGCTTGTTTTAAAAGATGTTCCTCCTTCTTTTTAAGTTTTTATACAAAATAACTGGCGATCAGCTTGAGTTGACGAGAAACCCTTTTTTCAGGTTCGTGTATAAGTATCATAGTAAGAAAAAAACTTTGGTTTTCGGATGCTCAACATTGTTTAGACTGATCTACCTGATTCTGTAAAGGCAGAAAGCTTCTTTCTTAATCAGAAAACAAAAAAAATTTAATCGCTGACCACCAAACTAATCATCTATAAAAAACTTATCCGTCAATTTATATATTCCTTCGCTATTGTCGTATCGGCTCTGTTCTGCTCATTCGGCAATCCGTCTCGGGAGGGATACTGCATAAGCTTGACTGCGAAGCTCACAGATCATATGTACGAAAAATAACGGTATTTATCAAGTCCCGGAGCCAAATAACCGTTAAAAAATTTCCCACCTCAAACGCTTGACCAGCCAACCATCGCCATGAACCAGAATATATCGTAACCTCTTTTCATTCCAAATTTTACGTCCGGCACGAGCAGAAGCGCGGTGAAGGCGACGGCTGTTCGGAAACGTCGAGGTGGAGGGTAAATTCATCACTCCAGCGACGCTTTCAGACTTTGCGCGGCTTCGGTTATGCGGCTGCGTTCTGGTTCACCGAAGCGCTGGAACGGCTCGGCCATGTGGTCGCTGCACAGGCCGAGGCTGCCGAGGGCGCACTTCAGCCCCTTGATGACGCTGGAGGCTCCGTGACCGGCTTCGTAGATGCGGCGGCACACCTCCATCACCTTGCCGTGCAGCTCGACGGTGCGGCGCAGGTCGCCCGCCACGGCGGCGTGGTAGAGTGCGACGTAGAGCTTCGGAAACAGATTCGCCCCCGCGCAGACGCCGCCGTGTGCGCCCGTCAGCACGGACTCGGCAAGCAGTTGTTCGGGGCCGATGAACAGGCTGGCGTGGGGCAACTCTGCGAACAGCGCCCGGATTTTCTGGAAATAGCACATGTCGCCGGAGCTGTCCTTCAACCCCACGATGCCCGGAATGGTCATGGCCTGCCTGACCGTCTCCGGCGCGAAAACCGGAGGCCGGTACGGCTGGTTGTAGAGGAAGAGCGGAAGCGGAAGCTGCGGCGCGAGGCGCTCCACATAGCCGAGCAGCTCGTCCTGCGTGGCGGGAAAGTAATAGGGCGGAGCGAGCACGAGCGCGTCTGCGCCGCAGCGGTGCGCCGTTTCGGCGATGGCGAGCGACTCCGAGATCGCCGTTTCGCTGATGCCCACCAGCACCGGCGCCCGCCTGGCGACGCTGCCGCAAACCCGCCGCACAAGCTCGTGCTTGAGCGCCGCGCCGAGGCCCGGAGCCTCGCCGGTTGTGCCGAGGATGAACATACCGTGCACGCCGCCGCCGATCACATGCTCCGTCAGCCGCTCCAGCCCCGGCAAATCGAGCGTCGAGCGGTCGGCGAGAGGAGTCACGAGCGGCGGTATGATGCCCCTCAACGGCGCTCCCGGAACTTCACTGGCATGGTGCATAGCGTGTTATTTTGCTGTTTTATGATGAGCGTCGCATCCCCGGCAAAACGAATTGCGCTGAGTCAAACACAGCGAAACTGCCAAGTTTGCGTCAGTCAAGGAACAAACGGTTTTCGACAGCTCATCCGGGAATAGGCCCATGAGAACCTTGATTTTAACTCTGTATATAAAGATTTACTCGCATTACACAAAATCTAAACACCTGTAACAAGCTGTTCGCATCACTTCATCGTCAACTTCTGCTACGATTTTCCGGTCACTTGTTACCACAGACTATTGGCTTGTCAATGGTCCACGGTTCTGAAGCATCCGTCATTGCGAGTCGCCCGATCCGGCCCGATACCGCACACATACCTTGAATCAATGCACTCGACGGAGATAGATCGCGACGTTCCTACAGGTTTGGACTCACGATGACGAATCTCCCCCCACTTCGCTCCTTGCTCTGAAAATCAGGGACAAACGAAGCGCTTGCAATATTTCCGGAAAAGATGCAGACTCTGATAAGGGGATGCGGCTTGCAACTTGTTAAGTAAACAGCCCGTTTACCGATGTATCGAAATCGAAATGAACTCAAGTCACAGTCGAAGCGGCTCATGGCCTTTGCTTCGACCAACCAACCCCGGAACCACATGAACAGATTGAGTGCTCACGCCCTGCCCGCAATGATGATCGTGATCGCGGGCCTCGTCATCGGCGGTTGCAGCCCCACCGTGAAGGTGGAGGCCCCCGACAAGCCGATTACCATCAACATGAACATCAAGATCGATCATGAGATCAGAATCAAAGTCGACCGCGACATCGACAACGCGCTCAACAAGAGAACCGATATTTTCTAATCAGGGAGGATCACCATGCACATGTTCAAAACGTATCGTCTCGTGACGCTGGCCAAAACCTTCGTCCTTTTCCTCATGATCTTTGCCGCGTCGGCATCGGCTTTCGCGCTCGACCTCGAAACGGCCCGGGCGAAGGGGCTGATTGGCGAGGTTGACGACGGCTACATCGCCATCCCGCCGGGAAAGAGCACCGAGGCGCAGAAGCTTGTCGAAACCGTCAATCTTGAGCGCCGCGCAGTCTACGCCGATATTGCGAAAAAGAACGGTATATCGCTCGAAGTTACCGGCCAGCGCACCTTCGAAAAGCGCTATCCCGCCTTTCCCGCCGGAACGTGGGTGAAGATAAAGGGCGCGTGGTCGCAGAAGTAACCCGGCTGACGTGAAGTGGCTTGCGCGCATCATCGGTCTGCTGGTACTGCTCGCGACTCTGACTGTTTGCGGAGCCTGGCTGACCTTTCCCTGGTACGCCCAGGCGCTCATTGATCGTGCGACCGCCGGTAAAGGCATTGTCGTAAAACTGCACGGGCACGGGCGTCCGGGTCTGTCGGGCGTCGGCTTCGACCGGCTCGACGCCAGCGTGACCACCCCTCCCGACTCCTGCACGGGAGTCATCTCGACCTACCGCTCAACGCTCCATCACGGGCAGCTCTCGTGGCGAAGCATCAGCAATGGCGGAACTCCGGCGTTCGACCTCGCGCTCGCCGCCGATTCCGTGACGGTACACCAGATGCCGGCGGATATCCGCTTCCGCCAGTCCCGGCCCCGTTTGCGGGCGCGGCTCGCATTTCCGGCAGGTCTGAGCTTGCTGCCCGCCATCGCGCCCGACTCGCTCGCCTTTGCCGTCAGGGAGGGGCGGATTGAAACCGGACAGTTGCGGCTCGAAGGGGTCGCCTACGATATGCTGCTCACCCGTTCGCGCCGCTGGGTGCAGCAACCGTCCAAATTCAGCGCCCGGTCGCTCTATTCCGGCCTCAACAAAACCCCGCTCTCCAATTTCGAGGCGACCTTCGGCCTGCAACGCAATCCGCGCAAGCCCTGCACCCTGAAATTCAGCGACTGCTCGCTCGAACTCTTTGGCATCAGGGCTTCGACGCCCGAGGTCGAGTACAGCCTCAGGAACAAGCGCACGGCTTTCGTGCTCAAGCTCGACAACCTGCCACTCGAAAGGCTCTCCCCGAACAGCGCGACGACGTCGATTACCGGCAATCTCAGCGGCGCGATGCCGGTCGAATACCTCGACTCCGCAATCCGGATCAAAAACGGAACGATCGACGCCGCAAAAGGGACGATGATCACCATGAAAACCGGCAACACGAAACTCTCTTTCGACGCCGGTGGCAAACCGGGCGGGCCGCCGTTCATCGAAAACCTCAACGTCAGGGTGAAGCTCGACGCCAGCAACGGCATCTTGTCGGCGATACGCCTCGACTCGCTTTCGGCGCGGCTCTTCGGTGGCCGGATCGCATCGACGCCTGCCCGCTACGATCTCAAGAGCGGTTCGGCAGCCTGCACCATCACCATCGACAAGGCTCCGATCCTCGACCGCATCCGTCTGCAAGGCGAGTTCAGCGGCGCGATGCATGGGCGACTCTCCGGCACGCTCCCCATCCGCATCGAGCGCACCGGTTTCGCCCTGCGCGATGCCAAGCTCACGGCGCAGGGAGGCGGTTCGATCCGGCAGAGGCTGCCGAAACAGCCCTCCACGGAAGACGCGCTCTTTTCGAAAAATACAAGCCAAAGGGTGGATTGGGAGTTCAGCGATCGTGCCATCACGCTGAACAAGGCGGCGACGGGCAAACTGACGATGGAGATGGAACTCAAAAGCCTCAAGCGCAAGACTGGCGGTGGAGAGCTGCTGCTCACGACGCCGAAGGGCACGCTCACGATGTTCGCCCAGGCAGCCAGACCCTCGCTCATCACCGTTTCAGGCTTTTCGGCGGGACTACTTGACGGAACGGTCTCCTTCGACCGCATGGAGTACGACCTCAAATCGAAACATGCCGAAACCAGGGTGCTGCTCAATGGCGTACCGATCCAGACGCTGCTCGACCTGCAAGGCGCCTCGAAGCTCTCCGCCACGGGCACCGTCCGGGCAGCGATCCCGGTCGTCCTCGACAACAGCGCCATCAGCATTCCCGAAGGCAACATGGATGCGGAAAAGAGCGGTCTCATCATCTATTCAAGCACCCCAGAAGAGCGGGCCGCCGCCGGATCCGGCTTGCGCCTCACCTACGAAGCGCTCGGCAACTTCTTCTACTCGGAGCTGGTCTCGACCATCACCATGACCCCGGACGGCAACTCCCGCATCACCATCCAGCTCAAAGGGCGCAACCCCGAATTCCAGAACAACCGTCCGGTCAACCTCAACCTCAACATCGAGCAAAACCTCCTCGACCTCTTCAGAAGCCTCACTATCTCCTCGGAGATCGAAGAGGAAATCTCGAAAAAAGTGCTGGAGCAGAGCGGGGGGAAGAAGGGAGGGAAGTAAGAAGTGATTTTGGCGACGAGAAAATCCACCTGGCTTTCGCCAGTATTTTTAACTGATGCAAAAGAGCCGTCAACTCCCCTGAGATTTTTAGATGATTTTAACAAAAAAATCTGTGATAAAACGGCTACGCTTCTCGTCTAACGCCACACATCAACCGACCGAAAATAGCGTAGCGGCGTCGGCTGCAACCCGTTGTCAGGCATGATTGGATTTTCACCACTTTCTGAGTCGCCCGATCATCCCCTTATTATCGCAGCATCAGCGCGAACACCCCCCAGCCCTGGTATTCACGCGTGTGGGCGGAGTAGCGCTCGGGTTCCGAGGTCAGTTGGGAGCGAACCTCTTTGGCCATCTCGTCGTCGGGATTGGCTTCAAGCCATCGGCGCATGGTGAGCCACTTGGCCGCTTCGTATCTGTCCCAGCCGTTCTGATCGGCGAGGACCATTTCCACGACATCGTAGCCAAGGTGGCCGATGGATGCGAGAAGTTCAGGAAGCAGGAGATAGTCGGAGATTGAGTGTGCATGGCACTTCCTGGCGACATCTTCTGTCGGCGGCATCTGACGCCAGAAGGGCTCGCCGATGAGGATGGTTCCTCCGTCAAGTAAGCTCCGCTTCAAAAGCTCGATTGTTCCGGCTACACCTCCGCCGATCCATGTGGCCCCGATACAGGCCGCGATCCCGACCTTCTCGTCAGAAACATAGTCGGCGGCATCGCCGTGGATGAACTTGACTCGATCAGCGACACCGAGTTCTTCAGCGCGGAATATCGCCTGTTCGGTGAACAATTGGCTCATATCTACGCCGGTGCCGACTATCCCATGCTCGTGCGCCCAAGTACAAAGCATCTCGCCCGAACCGCTACCGAGGTCAAGGACACTGGTCCCCGGTGCTATGCGCAAAGCCGCGCCGAGAGTAGCCAGATTCTCAGGCGTGAACGGGTTGTGGATGCGATGAGCACTTTCGGTGATGTTGAAGATCCTTGGAATGTCCATGGTGAAATATCTCCTTACGGGTGTGAATATATTTCCTTACTTCCTGACATTGTCTATACTGATCAGCCTAAACTGCGGATTTTTGAATTACAGCCCATAGAAGACGCAATCGCCAAGCTTGACACGCATGACGACGCAACCCTGCAACATTTTAGTACTAAATTTTCTCGTTGAATTCCGAAACGGTGAGAACCGCGCCCTTATCAGGCTGCGAAAGCTTCCTTTTTGGCGAGCGACAGTCCATCCAAATCGTTCAAATACCCCAACGACTTCCTTCCCGCTCAATGTTGGCAACGGAGGCATCAGGCGTTTACCTCGACTTGCCTTGTCTCAATAGTCAATGGAATCCCTTTTTCAGCACGTACCTCCAGGCACAACTGAATGGCCTCCTTGATGTTTTCCAACGCTTCATCTTTTGTTGCACCTTGACTGACACAACCCGGAATCGAAGGGCACTCCGCAATCCAGACGCCGTCTTCATCCCGATCGATGGTTACTGAAAATTTCATGGCAGATCACCTGTTGGTTGTCGTTCATGTGTCGCCAAGCCCGATGGACGGCGAAACGGTTGAAAACACGAACACAGCTCACCGTGACTTTGACCGCCGTTAACCCGCAAAATCAACCACTTGAAAAATTAGCGCAAAATACGCGACCAAGCAACCACAATCATCTGAACTGATACAGAAACCGAAACAGCGCTGAAACCGGCAAAGGAATCAGCGCTGACGATGAACCCCGTGGCTTGCCCATCTTTCAGTTCCGACAATTTCATTCCAGAATCCTCCTGACCATGATGCGCATGGCGATTGTCCGGCCGATGGCCACCCTGCTGTCGTGCACCTGCACCGGCCTCCGCCCTGAGCTTTTCGGCAACCTCGAATTCACCGTCAGCGAGGTGCGCCAGAGGGTGATGCCTCGCTCGACCGTGCCGTACATCTCCTGCCCGTAACTGTCCATGATCGCTTGCGGGAACGCCTGATACTGCATTACACTTTTCAAAACCTCCTGAAATAGACTTCCCCGGCTTTCCGCTCCATAAACGGAGCTTTTTTCTTATACTTTATGGCGTTCGGGATAAGAAGAAACCGATGGCGATTTCGATGAAGAGAGGGTAACGGTGAACCAAATGAAACTCGATGGCTGACACGATTCTCAGGCTGGAAGGAATCCGCAGGGAGCTGGAGCTGTCGCGGGATGTGCGGCAGACGATCATCCCCAACCTTTCGCTCGATATTTTCGCGGGGGAGTTCGTGGCGATCACCGGGCCGTCGGGGTCAGGCAAATCGACGCTGCTCTACATCATGGGCGGCCTCGACAAGCCGACCTTCGGCAGCGTCTGGCTCGACGGGCAGGAGATCACCGGCCTCGAAGAGACCGAGATGACCATCATCCGCAACCAGAAGATCGGCTTTATCTATCAGTTTCACTTTCTGTTACCGGAGTTCAGCGCGGTCGATAACGTCATGATGCCGATGCTCATCCGGCGCAGGTACGGCAAGAAGGAGATTCGCGAGCGGGCCATGAAGCTGCTCGACATGGTCGGCCTCGACAACAAGTACTCGAACAAGCCGAACCAGCTCTCCGGCGGCCAGCAGCAGCGCGTCGCCATCGCACGGGCGCTGGCCAACGAGCCGAAGGTGCTGCTCGGCGACGAACCGACTGGCAACCTCGATTCGCGCTCGGCCAACAACGTTTATGAACTTTTCGCCCGGCTGAACCGTGAGCTGAACCAGACGGTGATCGTCGTCACCCACGACGAGGAGTTCGCCAACCGCGCTGGCCGCCGCATTCACCTCGTCGATGGCAAAATCGAGAGCGATTCACGAAACGGCAAAGCAGCATCCGCCTGAAACCACACGGAGACGATCCATGCTCGAACAGATCAGGAATACCCATCCGCTTGTCTACAAACACTTTAGTGCGTTGCCGGACGGAGAGCGCCACTTGCGCACAGTGCTCTCAATCGACCGCTACTGGGAGAATCTCGATCTTCCCGTGCCGGATGTAATCCGCGATGGCTCGCGCCTTCCCGCCGACGCACGAATCGACGAGGAGTGCGACATGCTCTACGCTGGCGGCACGCTGGGCCTGTTGCACGCGGCGGTGATGGCCAGACAGTACGGGCGCAAGGTGACGGTGATCGACCGCGCCGAGCCGGGGCGCACCACCCGCGACTGGAACATCTCGCGCCGCGAGTTGCTGCGCCTCGCCGACACCGGGGTGTTCATGCAGGCGGAACTTGACTCGACCATCGTGCGGCAGTACAGAACCGGCTGGGTGGAGTTCCACGCGCCCGCCGTCCGGCGCAAGCGCCTTTACATGGAGGAGGTGCTCGACTGCGCGGTCGATGCCGACAGGCTGCTCGGCATGGCGCGGGAGAAGGTGGCGACCAGCGCGGGTTCAACGGTTGCCGGTCACACGCACTTCGTCGCCTGCTACCGGTTCCCGGATCACCTCGTCGTGCAGATCGAGGAGTCGTCGGGCGCGACGCGCTACTTACGGACGCAGGTGGTCGTGGATGCGATGGGCATCGTTTCGCCGATAGCCATGCAGCTCAACCGTGGCCGCCCGCAAACGCACGTCTGCCCGACGGTTGGCACCATCGCGAGTGGCTTCGAGGATGCCGTGTTCGATGTCGGCGAAATTCTCGCCAGCACCGAAAACGCCGAGGTCTCCGGCAAGCGCGGACGGCAGCTCATCTGGGAGGGATTTCCGGCAAAAGGCGACGAGTACATCACTTACCTCTTTTTCTACGACAAGGTCGATTCGCCGAACGACAAGACGCTGCTCGGCCTCTTCGAGGCGTACTTCCGCAAGCTGCCGGAGTACAAGAGGCCGGGGGCGAATTTCACGATTCACCGCCCGGTTTACGGCATCATCCCGGCGTATTTTCACGACGGCGCGGGGTGCACGCGGGTAGTGTCGGATGAGCGCATCGCGCTGCTCGGCGACGCGGCCTCGCTCGCCTCGCCACTCACCTTCTGCGGCTTCGGCTCGCTGGTGCGCAACCTCGGGCGCATGACCTCCGGCCTCGACCGGGCGATGCGCGACGGTCGCCTCGGCGCGATGGAGCTGGCCAGGATCAGCGCATACGAGCCGAACGTGGCCACGATGGCAAACCTCATGAAATACATGTGTTACGACCCGGAGAGTGACGATCCCGGCTTCGTCAACGAGATGATGAACGAGGTGATGATCGTGCTTGACGAGATGCCGCCGCGCTACCGGCAGGCGATGTTCCGCGACGAGATGAAGGTCGAGGAGCTGGTGACGGTGATGCTGAAGCTGGCGTGGCGATACCCGAAAATTCTCAAGGTCACCTGGGACAAACTCGGCGTCGGTGGCTCGATCGGCTTCATGAAAAACCTCGCCGGTTGGGCGATGAGTCAATCATCGAAATAGCGCGATTGCTTCGGGAATTAAAACTCTTAAACAATTGCCCCGGACTTCAGTCCGGGGTATGCGAATAAAGCATAAAAACTATTGGCTTTAGCCCAATCTCTTACAATGACGGCGATTGCGATGTATTGTTGCCGGTGTATTAATAACTATGGACAAAGCGAACGCACAGAAGGAGATAGCAAAACTTCGGACGGAGATCGAGCGGCACAACCGGCTCTACTATCTCGAAGCGAAGCCGGAGATTTCGGATTTCGAATTCGACAAGATGCTCGAACGGCTGATCGCGCTTGAAAAGGAGTTCCCGGAGCTGCTGACGCCCGACAGCCCGTCGCAGCGCGTCGGCGGCGAAGTCACCCGCGAGTTCCCCGCCGTGGTGCATCGCGAGCCGATGCTCAGTCTCTCCAACACCTACTCCGTCGCGGAGGTGACAGAGTTCTGCGCCCGCGTCGAAAAACTTGTGGAGGCCGAGGGGGGCGGTACGCCGGAATACGTCGCCGAGCTGAAGTTCGATGGCGTAGCCATCAGCCTGCTCTATCGCGACGGCCTCTTCGTTCGCGGCTCGACCCGTGGCGACGGACGGCAGGGCGACGAGATCACGCCGAACCTCAGAACCATCCCGACCATCCCGCTCCGGCTCGACCTGCCCGACTTGCCGCTCTTCGGCGCGGATCTCAGCGGCGAAATCGAGGTGCGCGGCGAAGTCTATATGCGCAAGGATGACTTCGAGCGGCTCAACGAGGAGCGCCCGGAGGAGGAGCGCTTCGCCAATCCGCGCAACGCCACCGCCGGTACGCTGAAATTGCAGGACTCGGCGGAGGTCGCCCGTCGCCGGATGTCGTTCGTGGCCTATTATCTCAAGGGCCACGCCGGTGAATCCCGCACCCACATGGAGCGGTTGCGGCAGCTCGAAGGCATGGGCTTCGTGACCGGCGGTAACTACCGGCGCTGCAAGGAGATGACGGAAATCGCCACCTTCATCGACGAGTGGGCGGAGAAGCGCTGGGCGCTGCCCTACGAGACCGACGGCGTGGTGCTCAAGCTGAACGACGTGACGCTCTGGGATCGCCTCGGCGCGACAGCCAAAAGCCCGCGCTGGGCGATTGCCTACAAGTATCCGGCGCAGCAGGCCAAAACCGTGCTGCAAGGCGTGACCTTCCAGGTCGGGCGGCTCGGCACCATCACGCCGGTGGCAGAGCTGAAGCCGGTAAAGCTCGCCGGATCGACCGTGTCGCGCTCCACCTTGCACAACTTCGACGAGATCGAACGGCTCGGCGTGCGTGTCGGCGACTACGTCATGATCGAAAAATCGGGCGAAGTAATTCCCAAGGTGATTAGCGTCGTGCTCGCCGAACGCCTGGAAACGACCGACGCCATCGAAGTGCCGGAACTGTGCCCGGAGTGCGGCACAAAGCTGGAGCGGCCCGAAGGGGAGGTGAGCTGGTACTGCCCGAACGAGGAGGGATGCTCCGCCCAGAGGCGCGGCCGGATTCTGCACTTCGCTTCACGCAACGCCCTCGACATCCAGAACCTCGGCGAATCGCTCGTGGCGCAGCTCGTCGAGCGCGGCCTCGCGAGCGACGCAGGCGACCTCTACCGCCTCACGCTGGAGCAGCTCGCGGGCCTCGACCGGATGGCCGCCAAATCGGCGCAAAACGTGCTCGACGCGCTCGAAAAGAGCAAAACACGCGGCTACGACCGACTGCTCTTCGCCCTCGGCATCCGCCACGTCGGCGCAGCCACGGCGCGAGAGCTGGCCCACGCCTGCCCCTCCATCGACCGCCTCCGCGACACCAGCGAAGAGGAACTCGCCGCCGTGCCCGACATCGGCCCGGTGATCGCCGAAAGCATCCGCGACTTCTTCGCCAAACCCTGGGTGGCAGCGATGCTCGAAAAGCTCGCCGAAGCCGGACTGCCGATGCAGGCCGGAGCTGCTAAAGCGCTGGTAAACAACAACTTCGAAGGCCAAAGCGTGATCTTCACCGGCACCCTCGAACGCCACGTCCGTCAGCAAGCCGAAGAGATGGTACGAGAACGCGGCGGCAGAATCGTCAGCTCGGTGAGTAAGAAGACAACGATTGTTGTCGCCGGAAGCGAAGCGGGAAGCAAGCTCGAAAAAGCGATGAAGCTGGGGGTGAAGGTGATTGACGAGGATGAGTTCGAGCGGATGTTGTGAGATGGGGAAATGTTTGTTGATTTTGTTTGTCATTCTGAGTCCGACGAAGTCGGGCGAAGAATCCAGAAAAATCTTATAAGACATTATAGAATAATCGATTATTTCGAATCTCCGAAAATTGGATTCTTCACTGCCTTCAGAATGACAAACGAAACAAATATCTTTGTAGGGACGGCTCTTGTGGCCGTCCTCCTGTCATGATGCTGCCCACACAGAATATGCATGGAATTTTGCAATCGTCATTATCGGTGTTATGTTCAGAAAAACCCCAGACAAGATTGACGCGAGGTAACGACAATGAATCCGAGAGTTAGCAAGGTCACACCGCTGGAAGAATACAAACTTCGTATCGAGTTCAACAACGGAGAGACCGGAGAATACGATTGCACGCCTTTGCTTGAGTTCGGCGTGTTTAAAGAGCTGAAGAATGTTCAGTATTTCAAATCGGTAACGGTAGTTGGCGGGACTGTTGCTTGGCCGAATGAGCAGGATATTTGCCCAGATACGTTGTATCTGGATTCGATAAGACTTTCGGAAAAAAGAGCATAATTAAATTGGATATGAAAAAATATTACAAGTACAAGTCATTGAAAAATCTGGATCATGTGCTTGATATTTTAACAAATGCAAGACTTTATTGTTCTGAATATAGTCGGCTGAATGATCCGGCTGAAGGTGAGTTTCAAGCCAAAGTTTTATTATCGTTTGATCGTGGGAAATACTTGAGCAAAGATAATGTGACTACACACTATACTAGAGGAAATTGGTCAGATGAACTAGAGCCAGAGTATAAAGAATTTATTAGAGCATTACAGGAGAAGTATTTAGTATGCAGTTTGTCAAAGACCTTTAAAAGCATTCCTTTGTGGGCGTATTACGCCGAATCATTTTCTGGAATATGTATTGAGGTCGTGCCAAAAAATGAGTCAGAGTTTACTGATGTTATTTATAATTCAGATTATCCCACATGTTTGTTTGATCCAAAGAAGATTTCTGTTAATTCAATCGAAGAAAATATCGATCGGGAAATAAAAAAATCATTAACATACAAAGGCTCTCATTGGAGGGTAGAAAAAGAAGTTCGACTATTATGGCAAGAACCTTATTTCGATAATATTCACCCTATTAAAAAGGTGTATTGTGGTTCAAGAATAGATGGGAGTCACTTTGAACTATTTAGAAAATTATTTCCAGATATTGAATTTATTCGAACGAGAATATCGAACTCAAGCCCTAAGATAATTACAATCAAATAGCAATCATAACTCATGGAACCGCATTATCGTGTAACTATTTTCGGGTCGGCGCGGATCAGCGAGGGGGATAAGGAGTATCGCGATGTGTATGAAATCGCTCGGGGGCTGAATGCTGTGGAGGTAGATCAAGACCATGCGTTGTCATATCGCCTGACGATATGTCCCCGTTGCGGACGGTGATCGTCGCCCCTATGATCTCGAAAGTGGTCGCCTTTCCGACACGGATCGCCTGCACATTTCAGGACAAAGAGGGGCTGATAGTGCTCGATCAGATCAGATCGGTTGATAAAACAAGGCTTATCAGAAAGCTCGGAGTCATCGCGGAAAACACCCAAACCGCTATCGTCAACTGCCTGCAAGAGCTGTTCGCATAACATCTTCCCGCACCATATTTTTTCCCGAAATCGAAATCACCAATCCGCCTCGCGCTTCAGAACGTCAGTCTGCCGGTTGAGATCATGACGCCGATAATCAGGCGGTAAACGATGAAAATCATGGTCGTGTGACGCTTGAGGTAAGTCAAAAGAAAAGCGATGGAGAGAACGGCGATGATGAAGGCGGCGAAGGTCGTGGCGGCGAGGTTATGATGCTGTCAATACGAAGTATAGCACTGGCCCAACAGCCAAGCTCCCGAAACAAGCTCTCCTGACTTCATACATAAACCCCCGCAAACGCAACAAAGACGAAGGTGCGCCATGAAAACAGGTCTGTAATAGAGAGGTTCTCCAAAGGATTGCCGGGATCTGCATCTTGATGACCCACAAGAAGGCTGACACGCAGCTTTTGCCCCAGAATCATATCACGGTTCCATCCCGCCGTTGATCTCGCATTCCCCCACCCTATCACCCTCCCCGTCGCTGATTTTACGGTTTGTTTCTTTTGTTTTGCCTATCTTCCCCCTTGCCATTCAATGAACATCGTACACGAAACCACGACCATGAGACTTGCCGTCAATATTGACCATATCGCCACGTTGCGTAACGCCCGAAACGAAGGGCATCCTGATCCCGTCGAAGCCGCCCTGCTCGCCGAACGGAACGGCGCGGCAGGCATCGTCTGCCATCTTCGCGAAGATCGCCGCCACATCAAGGACGACGACCTCGCCCGGCTGCGGGAGGAGATTACGACCAAGCTCGATCTTGAAATGGCGATGACCGACGAGATGCAGGCCGTCGCGCTTGCGGTCAAACCCGAACTCGTCACGCTCGTGCCCGAAAAGCGCGAGGAGCTGACCACTGAGGGGGGATTCGCCATCAAGAAGCACTTCACCCGCCTTGCCGAATTCGTCAAGCCGTTGCGCGACAAGGAGATCGGCGTCAGCATCTTCATCGAGCCGGAGGAGGAGTCGATCCAGCTCGCCGCCGAAGCCGGGGCGAATATCGTGGAGTTTCACACCGGCACCTACTCACTCCTCGCTGGCGACGAAGAGAGAGCTGCGGAGCTGGAACGCATCCGCACCTCGGCGCGTGTCGCCCGCGAAATGGGGCTGACGGTGGTCGCCGGGCATGGCCTCAGCGTGCTGAACATCGCGCCGTTCCGGGAGCTGCGCGACATCGAGGAGGTGAGCATCGGCCACGCCATCATCTCCCGCGCCGTCTTCATCGGCCTTCCAGCGGCCATTCAGGAAATTCTCGACCTCATCCGCCGATAATCGATATGGAAGTACAGCACCCCGACATCACCATCGTTCTGGCCACCGGCAACAAGGACAAGGTTCGCGAGCTGAAGCCCGTGCTCGAAGGTCTCGCCAGCGGCATCCACGTCCGCTCGCTCCATGACCTCGGCCTCGACATCGAGGTCGAGGAGACCGAGCCAACGCTCGAAGGCAACGCCAAACTCAAAGCGGAGGCGATTTTCGAGCTGGTCGCGCCGCGCCTCGACTGGTTCATCGCGCTTGCCGACGACACCGGCCTCGAAGTTGACGCGCTTGGCGGCGCGCCCGGCGTCTACTCCGCCCGCTACGCGCCCGTGCCGGAAGGGGTGACGCGCACCTACGCGGACAACGTCCGCCACCTGCTCTCGGAGATGAGCGGCAAGAGCGAGCGCACGGCCCGCTTCCGGACGGTCATCGCCATGAAGGGCCGCCTGCCCGCGCCGGAGGGCGGCGCGATGGTGATCGACGATACCACCGACGGGCAGATCGACGGCGTCATCACCACCGAGCCGCAGGGCGATGGCGGCTTCGGCTACGATCCGGTCTTCGCGCCGGAGGGGATGGAACGCACCTTCGCCCAGCTCACCATCGACGAAAAAAACCGCATCAGTCACCGCGGACGCGCCGTCATGGCCGCCGCCCGGCGCATCGGCGAGTTCCTCTCGCGATGCGAAATTCAGTAACCGAAGCCACAAGCGTCAATGAACCTCATTCAGGCCATCATTCTCGGCATCGTACAGGGACTTACCGAATTTTTGCCCATCAGCAGCTCGGCCCATCTGCGCATCGTCCCGGAATTCATGGGGATGCAGGATCCCGGCGCGGCATTCACGGCGATCATCCAGATCGGCACGTTGCTGGCGGTGATGATCTACTTCGCCAAAGACATCGCCAGCATCACCGGCGCGGTGATTACAGGCCTCCTCAAAGGGAAGCCACTTGGCACGGACGAAGCGCGGACGGGATGGATGATCGCTGTCGGCACCGTGCCGATTGTCATCTTCGGCCTGCTCTTCAAGCACGAGATCGAAACCACGCTGCGTTCGCTCTACATCGTGTCGGCATCGATGATCGGCCTGGCCCTCGTGCTGGTCGTGGCCGAACAGCACACCAAAAACCGCAACCGTGATGGCCGCAGGGGCAAATCGATCAAGGAGATCGGCTGGACGGACGCCATCATCATCGGCCTGGCCCAGGCGCTGGCGCTCATTCCCGGCTCGTCGCGCTCCGGCGTCACCATCACCGGCGGCCTCTTCCGCAACCTCGACCGCGAAACCGCCGCACGCTTCTCGTTCCTGCTCTCGCTCCCCTCGGTCTTCGCCGCCGGAATGCTCGAACTGTACGACATTCGTCATGATCTCATGACCTCGATGGACAACATCATCAACCTCGCCGCCGCGACCGTCGCCGCCTTCATCTTCGGCTATCTCTCCATCGCGTTTCTTTTGGCCTACCTCAAGCGTCACACGACCATGGTCTTCATCGTCTACCGCCTGATTCTCGGCGTCAGCCTCATCGTCCTGATCTCGACCGGCAGACTCCAGCCCTGACGCGCAAGGTTGATGGGCGATGTTGGTTGAGATAAATGAATCCTGAGGAGAGAGCTGTGCGAACATCTCCTGCTGGAAGTTGATGATTGTGAGCTGGATGTTTTCCGAAATCACTCCGAGCTTTTTAACCAGCTTTGATTTTTCGACCGATCTGATCTGATCCAGCTCAATCAGCCCCTCCTTGTCCTGAAATGTGCAGGCGACTCGCATCGAAAAAGCAAAGCCTTTCGAGATCATCTACGCGACGATCACCGTCCGCAACGGGGACATCTCATCCGGCGAAATGACGGTGCATGGCCTCGTTTTCCTGATCTCGGGGCCTTGCGTCGGATCGAGCTGAACCAGCCACATGTCGAACTGCTGAATCTCCGCCTTTACCACTCCCGCTCCCCATCTTCAGCAGCAAAGCGTCGATCCACACCTGCTCTCCGGTGCTCAACGAGGGCTTTGATGCCGCCTTTCAAACTGCTCTTTCCATCGCGCTCTCGGAGTTCTGTATACCGGACGGATCAGCCGCACGTCTTCGACAACCTGAAACTCCGGCTCTTTACCGCACCCCATTTCGCTTGCTCGATAATCACTTCAGGAACCCTGCCCCCTATACGTCACAGCTCAATCGAGGGCGAACATGCGGCTCCGCCCATACACATGTATAATGGAGCTTTCCTGATCGCGCCGATACGTCACTCCGCGAAATACGCTTTCAAGCTTTTCGTCGGTCATCGTCATGACTTTGTCGCCTTTGTTCGGGTTGACCGGGCAGACTTCGCCGAACTCTTCGGTGAACTGGAACGCATCGACCCGGCGACGCTCTGGCGAAAACGCAAGCAGCTCGGCATCCGCTGATGGGGTGCTTGCGTATTGCAAGGTCGGGATGATGCGGCCATTGTTTAATGCAATGAATCGGCATCTCTGACGAAAAGAGATCGCCCTCCCCAAACCCGCGTCTATCAAGGCTCTCCACATTTTGCATAAATCGTGGCCCGATTTTTGAGGGGTCAATGCTCTGAGGAATGACATCGGATCAGTGACGCCGGTCTTCCTGGGGTTTCCACAATCACCGCATTGACATGACCATACAAACCGGACTCAGAAAAGCCAAAACCTTCCTGATCGGCAGCTCGCGCGATTTCAGAGACAGCCGCATCTTTCACTCGATATCACTGACCGCATTTCTCGCCTGGGTCGGCCTCGGCTCCGACGGACTCTCCTCCTCCTGTTACGGCCCCGCCGAAGCGTTCAAGGCGCTGGCGGGCCATCCGGCGCTCGGCATTTTCGTCGCGCTCGCCACCGGCCTCACCATTCTCATCATCGCATCGAGCTACTCAAGCATCATCGAGCTGTTCCCCTCCGGCGGCGGCGGCTATCTGGTGGCGAGCAAGCTTCTCTCGCCCGAAGTTGGCGTCGTTTCGGGCAGCGCCCTGCTCATCGACTACGTGCTGACCATCACCATCTCGGTCGCCAGCGGCGCGGACGCCATCTTCAGCTTCCTGCCCGCCTCGATGCTGCCGTTCAAGCTCTGGTTCGCCGTCGCGGGCGTGCTGATGCTGCTCGTCTTGAACCTCCGGGGCATCAAGGAGGCGGTCATGCCGCTCGTGCCGGTCTTTCTGCTCTTTGTCGCCACGCACCTCGTCGCCATCACGGTCGCCGTGGCCACGCATATCTCGAACGCCGGAAGCGTCTGGCATGAAACCGCCTCCGAGCTGCATGGATCGCTCCAATCCCTCGGCCTCTTCGGCACGCTCTTCATCATCCTGAAAGCCTACAGCCTCGGCGCGGGAACCTTCACCGGCATCGAGGCGGTCAGCAACGGCCTGCCGGTACTGCGCGAGCCGAAAATCCGGACGGCGAAAAAAACGATGCGCTACATGTCCTGGTCGCTCTCGATCACCGTGATGGGACTCATGGCCGCATACATCTTTCTCGATGTCAAGGACAGCCCCGGCAAGACGCTGAACGCCGTGCTCTTCGAGTCCATCACCGCCTCATGGGGCGGCTGGACAGGGGTCTCGTTCGTCTGGATCACCCTGCTTTCCGAAGCGGTGCTGCTCTTCATCGCCGCCCAGACCGGCTTTCTCGACGGCCCGAGAGTGCTCGCCAACATGGCGCTCGACAACTGGCTGCCCAAGAAATTCGCCATGCTCAGCGACCGGCTCGTGACCGAACGGGGCATCCTCGTCATGGGCTTCGCCTCGCTGCTGATGATGATCGCCTCGCACGGTTCGGTCGATTTCCTGATCGTGCTCTACAGCATCAACGTCTTCATCACCTTCACCCTGTCGCAGCTCGGCATGGTGCGCCACTGGTGGCTGGAGCGCGGAACGGAAAAGCGATGGCTGCGCAAGATGGCCATCAACGGCATCGGCCTGATTCTGACGACGTTCATTCTCCTCTCCGTGCTGATCCTGAAATTCCACGAAGGGGGCTGGATCACGCTTTTGATCACCGGCGTGCTGGTGCTCGCCGCGCTCTTCATCAGGCGGCACTACACGAAAACCTATGAGACGCTCAAGCGCCTCGACATCATCGTCGAAGCCGCCGTCATGTCAGGCGGGGATCTCGGCGCAAAACAGGGTCCTGAACCGGAGTACGACCCGAAAGGCAAAACCGCCGCGATTCTCGTCAACGGTTTCAACGGCCTCGGCCTGCACACCCTTTTCAGCGTGTCGCGCCTCTTCAGCGGCATCTATAAAAATTTCGTGTTTGTTGAAATCGGCCCGATCGATGCCGGGAATTTCAAGGGAGCGGACGAAATCGGCCATCTGAACGAGTATATTGAGAGTGAATGCAACAAGTACGTTCGTTACATGAAGGATCACGGTTATTACGCTGAAGCCTTCACCTCGATGGGCACCGATGTGGTCGAAGAGATCAGCAAACTTGCGCCAAACATCGTCGTGCGATTCCCGGACATCGTCTTTTTCGGTGGTCAGCTCGTCTTCACGAACGAATCGATGATGGATCGCTGGCTGCACAACTTCACGGTTTTTACCGTCCAGAAAAATCTCTACAGCCAGGGCGTGCCATTCGTGATCCTGCCGATCAGGGTATAAATTCGTTTCATTGATGGAAAAGGAACATCCGCAACAACCCGACGGAGCAACGCCGTGGTCAGTCTGAAGCACAAACTCGCCCTCGGCTTCGGCGGATTGCTGGCCATCATCGCCGTCATCGGGATGCTGACCATCGCGCAGGTCGACGAGCTCGGCAGCGCCATCGACGTGATTCTCCGGCAGAACTACCGGAGCGTCGCCGCCGCCCAGGAGATGAAGGAGGCGCTCGAAAAAATGAACATCGAGGCGCTGCAATCTTTCTCCGCCGAGCACCCGACAGGCTCAGTCAATGTCGCCGAAAGTGAAAAGCGGTTCCGCGAGGCGTTGCAGATCGAACTCGGCAATATCACCCTGCCGGGCGAGCAGGAAAAGGCTGACCGGATTGCGCGGCTGTACAACGATTACGCCAAGGCGATCCGCGCCGTCAGCGTAGATTCGACGCCGCTTCAACAGCGCCGCGATCTCTACTTCACGACCCTTCTGCCGATGCATTCGGAGATCAAGCTGCTCGCGCAGCAGATTCTCGACATGAACCAGGCCCGGATGAGCGAAGCGAACCACGCCGCCCGGCGTCTCGCCGAATCGGCGCACAACCGCATCCTCTTGGCCATCGCGGCGAGCGCCTTGGTCGCGCTGCTCTTCAGCATTCAGACTCGACGCTGGATTCTCAAGCCTGTCTCCCGCCTGATCGCCTCGGCCAACGAGATCAGAAGCGGCAATCTCGATCTCGTCATCGAGACCACGTCAAATGACGAAATCGGCCAGCTATCGCAAGCCTTCAACGAGATGGCCTCGACCCTCCGCAAGGTGCGCCGGAGCGACGAGCAGAAGCTGGAGCGCACGCGCAAGGCGACGCAGGAGGTGATGAACATCCTGCCCGCGCCGATAGCGATCTTCGATCCCGAAGGGCGGGTGGATGTGGCCACCATCTCGGCGAGCCGTTATTTCGGCATCGAGCCGGGCGCACAAGTCGCCAAACTCGGCTACGACTGGCTGCCGGAGCTGCTCGCCCGAGCCATCGCAACCGGCGGAACCGTGGAGGCGGCGGGCAACGGCTACATCCAGAAGTTCATCGAGAACCGCGAATTCTTCTTCAAACCGGCGGCCACCGCCATCCCTCATACGCTGGACGGCATCGGCAGCAACGGCGTAGTGCTGATTCTGCACGACATGACGCAGGCGCACGAGCAGAAAGAGCTGAAGCGCGGCGTGGTTTCGACCGTCTCGCATCAGCTCCGCACCCCGCTGACTTCGCTGCGGATGGCCGTCCATCTGCTGCTCGAACAGCGCGTTGGTTCGCTGAACGACAAACAGGCGGATCTGCTGCAAACCGCCAGCGAAGAGAGCGCCCGGCTGACCGAAATTCTCGACGACCTGCTCGATCTCAACCGATGGGAGTCCGGCCGGGCGCGGTTGAAAATGATCCCACACCAGCCTGACAATCTTGTCCGGGAAGGCATCGAGCCATTCGTCGGCGACTTCAGGGACAAAGCCATCGAGCTGGCGGTCGATATTCCGGCGGGCTTGCCGGAAGTGATCGCTGACGCCGTGAGCATCCGGCACGTGTTCGCCAATCTGCTCACGAACGCCCTCCGCTTCACGCCAAGAGGTGGCGCGATAACCGTCAAGGCGCAAGCGGAGCTTGCAGGCATCCGCTTTTCGGTCGAAGATACCGGAAGCGGCATCCCCCCGGAGCACCTGAAGCATCTCTTCGACCAGTTCTACCGTGTGCCCGGCCAGGACGAAAAATCAGGCATCGGCCTTGGCCTCTCGATTGTCCGCGAGATCGTCAACATCCACGGCGGCACGGTCGGCGTCGAAAGCACCCTCGGCAAAGGCTCTACCTTTCATTTCACCCTGCCCGCAGCCTGAAGCAAGCTGAGTACTTTGGCATCTCTTAGCGTGTCAAAGGTAAACGGTTCTGAAGCCACTGCCATTGCGAGCCACCCGTATCCGGCCCGCTACTACACACGGATCATGAACAAATACTCAATAGGGATGGATCGCCGCGTCCCGACAGGTCGGGACTCGCGATGACGATGGAGTGCTTGTGGGTTTTGATTTCATATCCATGTTTTTTTTCGTCATTGCGAGCCGCAAAACGGCGCGGCAATCCATATGGATTCAGCGAAAGCAGAAACGATGGATCGCCACGTCCCGACAGATCGGGACTCGCGATGACGAATCTTCGTCGTTTTTCTTTTGACACACCTATGGACACACCACTATCCTGCTTTTTCGACCCGATTGCAGAGATAGTGGACAGCTCAAACTCACGAATACGCAACGTCCCGGACGTAAAAAAACTCCGCAGCGGAACTGCGGAGCCTCGTGAAATAATCCATGTCAGACGCAAAAGCTGTTCTGCCTGAATCCCTTTATTTCCTGTCAATAGAGCGACTCGTCGTCCTTCTCGCCGGTGCGGATACGGTAGGCATCCTCGATAGTCCAGACGAAAATCTTGCCGTCGCCGATCTCGCCGGTGTAGGCGGTTTTCATCAGGCAATCGACCGTCTTTTTAAGATTCATGTCGCGAACGACAATCGAAAGGGTCAGACGGGAGATGAAATCGGTGCTCGACGATCCGCGAAATACCTCTTTGCGCTTCTTCTCGTTGCCGACTCCGTACGTTTCATAGTAGGTAAAAAAGTCGATATCGATCTCGTGAAGGGCTTTCTTGACCTCTTCGAATTTGGAGCGTCTTATGACCGCCTCTATCTTTTTCATAACAGATGATAGTTAAGAGTGATTGATAGCCAATGAACATCTGTCTGCAATCTCAAAATAGCGCATCGGGCGCGATTTGCCGCCGCCAGCGTCATTGACCTGACGGAAGCGAAACGCTCTTCGTCGCTTGCTCCCGTCATACGTTTTTCCCGATCAGTCGGAATAGGCCTCCGCGCCGTGCTCGAAGACGTCGAGACCGCCAGCGCCCATCTCGCCCTCTGGCTCGACGCGCAGTTTGAAGGGATAGGGAAGCTGCTGGATCGCCCACATGAGAGCGAGCGCGACGCCAAGCGTGGTCACGGTGACAATCGCGCCGCCTATGAACTGCGCAAGAAACACGCTCCATCCTCCGCCATACAAGAGGCCCGTGACTGGAGCCGAGTTGTCAGGGCCGAGCGGAGTCGCAACTCCGTACTTGCCGCAGGCGAACAGGCCGATAGCCCAGGTGCCGAAAATGCCGTTCATGCCGTGAACCGGGAACGCACCAACCGGGTCATCGATTCGCAGATATTCGAGCATATAGATGCCGCCGAAAACAATCGCGCCCGCGATGAGACCGATGGCTACCGAACCGGCAGGCGAAACCCAGTAGCATGGGGCGGTGATGGCGACCAGACCGCCAAGCAGGCCGTTGACCGTGAAACCGACGTCGAATTTGCCGGTGAATGGCCCGACGAAGTAGGCGAGCGTCATGGCGCTCAACGCGCCGCCGCATGCGGCCAGCGTGGTGTTGGCGGCCACGCGGCCAATGCCGGAAGCATCCATCGCGGAGAGCGTGCTGCCGGGGTTGAATCCATACCAGCCGAACCAGAGCAGGAACGCGCCCGTGACGGCTACCGGCAGGTTGTGCGCCGCCGGAAGACCGCCGCGCTGCTTGTCATCCCGCAGAAAGACGCGCCCGATGCGAGGCCCGAGCACGATGGAACCGGCCAGGGAGACGACGCCGCCGATGGTGTGCACGACCGTCGATCCGGCAAAATCGCGGAACGGGTTGCCGAGTACCGGGAGGAATTTGCCCTCGGAACCCATCGTCACGAGGAAACCGTCCGGCCCCCATGCCCAGTGGCCGATAATCGGATAGATGAAGGCGGTCACGAAGATGCTATAGATAATATCGCCACGGAAGCTCGTGCGCCCGATCATCGCACCGGAGGTGATGGTCGAGGCGGTATCGGCGAAGGCGAACTGGAACACCCAGTGAGCGAGAAGCGCGACGCCGGTCGAGCCGTAGGTTTCGGGAGCATCCTGCAGGAAGAACCACTTCTGGCCGATGAAACCGTTGCCCTCGCTGAACATGAAGGCGTAACCGATTGCCCAGAACGAGATACCGCAGATAGCCGTATCGAGCACGCACTCGATCAGCACGTTAACCGTTTCGCGCTTTCTGGCAAAACCGGCTTCGAGCATCACGAACCCGGCCTGCATACCGAAGACGAGCGCGGCGGCGACCAGCGTCCAGACCGTGTTGAGCGCGTTGATCATGTTCGTCTCGGCTGAGGTATAGGCATCGGCTGCCGTTGCAGGCACGCCCACCATGCCGCTGAACAGGTGCATGGCCCAAAGCACCAGAAGCAGCCCGATGATCTTCCCTGAAAAAATGGTCGCCCCAAGTTTCCAGTTAACCGGCTTCGAGAAACCCTCCCTGACTCGGAAGAGGTAGTGACCCCGCCCGGGATCAATGGCTGCCTTCCTCATGGTTAACGTATTATTTTAATTGATGATATGAATTAGCGTCAAAAACACTTCGAATTCAAAAAGCAGAGTGAATACCGCGTCCAGCTAACTAATTTATCTACATGAATAACATATACAACCTAATCATTTAATGTAATAAGCGAATTTAATATTAATTATTTAACACCAAAGTGCTTTTTGCAGATAATCATACATTTTCGTCCCTTTCCTGATAATCAACCGATCCATTCAAAGGGTAAAAAAACGTTAATTCCTTTTTAATAAGGAGATTACTGGCGCGATTACACGCTTTTGGATAGATGCTCTTCAAGCCCATAGAAGTAACCATCGATAACAGAGTCATACCGGATGACGAACTCGAAGGTCTCGACATTCCCGAAATAGGCATTGAAAACTACTGCCAATCCCCCCCCCCTTCGCCCGCCCCTGCATTATCAACTATCCATTATCCATTATCCATTATCCATTATCCATTATCAACTATTTCCCGGCACCGCCTGGGAGTAACCGTTGCGCTCGATCAGTTCGACGCTGCAACCGAAAAGTGCGGAGACGTTTGACGAGGTAAGCATGGCCTCCTTGTCGCCATCCGCCACGACGCGCCCTTTGCGCATGAAGATGACTCGCGTGATCTCCGGCGGGATTTCGTGGATGTGATGCGTGACGAGAATGAGCTGCGTGCCTTGCTGCATGAGCTTGCGTGCCGTATCGAGGTAGAGGAACGAGGCCGACAGATCGAGGCCGCTTGTCGGCTCGTCGAGCAGGAGCGCTTCGGGGCGATGCACCAGCGCACGGCCGAGCAGAAAGCGACGCTGCTGGCCGGTGGACATCCGCCCGAATGGCCGGTCGGCCAGTTCATCGACGCCGAGCTGCCGCATCAGCTCCTCGGCGTGTTCGATCTCGGCGGCCCTGAAAATCTGATGCGGCCAGGTGTCGATACTCGAATAGTAGCCCGACAAAATCACGTCACGCCCGAACGCATGAGCGCCGTAATGCTTTAGCAGATCGTGCGAGACAATGCCGAGCCGCGAGCGCAGCTCCTCGACGTTCCACCGGTCGCGCCCGTAGACAAGCATCCGGCTGTCATCGGAATGGACGGGATAGATTTCGCGGGAGATCAGCTTGAGCAGCGTGGTTTTCCCCGACCCGTTCGGCCCGAGAATCACCGTATTTTCCCCTATGCTGATGCTCAAGTCAAGCCCGTCAAACACCAGCGTCCCGCCCCGGTAAGCGCTGATATTGCTGAATTCAAAAACGTGATTCACCACTTGGAGATAGTTTTATTTTTCCGCAGCCATCCGCCCGGCGAAAGCCGCCAAACCGCGATGCAAATTACAGCGCATCCGCCAGTTTTTCAATCGGCTTCGAATCGCGCCGGATGGTTATGGTCATCTGCCAAGCATTCTTTTCCCGAATGCTCATGAAAAACAGCTCCCTTTGAAATATTTGTTTTGCTTGAATTTTTCAAAGCAGAAACCCTGCCGCTCGATGTACAATCCCATTTTTCCGCCAACGATAGACGCGGGGTTTCCGATACCAAAACACACTGACGTAATAACAAGCTTGCGTCACCTGAAATCATCCCGGAATAACGCCGTTTACCCATGAACCTCACCGATAACGAGAAGCGCGAAGTCATCAAATACCTGGAGGCCGACAATCCGTTACCCGATGCATACCGCTTTCTGCTGTTCGACGACAAGCGCGAGGTGGAGCTTGTCTGGAACGGCAAGACGAGCGAGGTCAGCACGATTGTGCTGCCGTTTCAGGTGAACGAGCAGGTCGATGAGCCTCACGCCAAAAAGCCGGAGGATACCGGTACGCAGTTCGGCTCGTTCGACTTCCGTGGCCGCCAGAAGTCGGGATGGACGAACAAGCTCATGCCAGTGTCGCAGTGAAATCCTCAAGCTTTGCAATGGCATGTTAAGCACTAATTCGTTCTAAATGCCGCTGAAAGCGTTCGCCCGACGACTTTACAAAATATAAAGCTAGCATACGAGGGCAATTGAGGGTGTAGCGAGATAGCGTCAGTTCTCAGCGTATCAGATTATCGATTCAAGTAACCCAAAAGCGATAGTTTTTTCTTGGATTTCTCAAGTCAATCCCCTATATATTACTTGTTATTGCCCCAATTCAGTAACGCTCACCATTATAGAACTATGAAAAAGAAACAGAAGAAGTCGCTTATTCGCTTCAACTACCTCTATCGCGATGGAGGGAATTACAAAAAGTGGGGATTTATCGATTTTAACAACCCAGAAGGGTTGAAAATCGATGAAATCAGCATAAAACTGGAAAACTGTTTTGATATGGGATGCTTGTTCAATGCTAAACAAGCTGAAGTACCGGAGATATTCCTTTTCCTTGACGAAAAGTATTCAATAAACGCCGATGACCACTGTTTCCATGAATATCACTCCGTGGAAGTCATTGATGCGTCCAGAGAAGATATAGATTTGCAAAGTCGAACGATTGGAAAGTTTTTGGAAGATATAGAAATGTGCTGGAAAACTGGCTGGAAAGCATTCGATCCGAGAGATATTTTATAAATAGAATCGCAAATTAATTTTATTTTTTCAGCCAATCTCCTTAACACCCAAAGCTTTGAGGTACTTGAAGGTACTATCATAAAATCTGGGCATCCTCGTTGGATCATCTGGATTACCTTCAGGGACAAAAATAACCATACCTTGCCGAGCGCGAGTTAGCAAGACTCTATAAGCGTTTTTTTGATATATTTTTCGCGATTCACTTTTGATATTCTGCCATTTATTGCCTCGGAAAGAATAATTTTCCCAGCCCTGATTTCCGTATCGAAAATCACCATCCCATGAGACGCAGACCCAATCAAGTTCAAGACCTTGAATGCGAAACTCAGTTGCAACATCTTCAAGATAATAAGAAGAGCGAACATCATCTTTGCCATCGAGGAACCACTTGATAGGATTCATTGGAGAACGTACATCAATCGCATAAGGCTTGAGACGTTCAGCTTGCGAAGATACTACCATACCATAACGCTCTGAGCCACTCGCTTGAGTTTTGATCCATTTTTTAGCATGATCAAGATTTCGGGTCAGAACTATAGGGTAACGATCCTGAAGTTGTTGGTACAGCATTCTTGCTTCATCAACTTCACAATCAAGGACGGTTTTAACAAACCTTGAGACTGTTTCAGCCCTAAAAGAGCGCATGGATGTCGCGAGGTGTAGATCGTGCAGAAAATGGACGTTTTTTCGTGTATTGATTGAAGAAAGTACTTCACCCGCCGCGTATTCGCTATCGGTTAACGATGGTGAAATATAGAGATTCCAATCGGAATATTGCGCCCTTATAACTTCAATCCATGAAGCGATTCCTGATTCACCCGTGTTGATTTCCTGACCTCCGCCGACAAGGCATACAATGACTGCCCAATCGTTTCTTCGATCCATGCAAGAAATGAGATATTCTGGTTCTGATATATCAAAATTGGGCACACCTTTTATCTGTTTCATGAATAGTGATGTTTGCTCTTTGTTCCATGCGCATTGAGCTTCGTCAAAGAGCGCAACATGCTCAACTGGTGACCTTCTATCGTTTTTTTGGCAATCATCACGAAAGTGGTGAACATTTTGAATGAATGCTTTGACCCGTGCTTGAGCCTCTGATCTTTTTAGTTTCTTGCCGTGCTCTTGTTTCTCTCGAAAGATAGTATCACGAGCCAGTGCTTCACGAAGAATATCAACAAGTGGTTTATTGCCAGAGAGGAAAACGCTATAAAACTCGCTTAACTCATCGCTGTAACGGGTTGCGATGTTTAAACCAACAAGAGTTTTCCCGCTCCCGGTACGCCGGTCACAAAACAAATTGCTTTCTCTTTCCGTTCTCTTGAATGGTCAATAATGCGAAAGAGTTGTTCCGATGTTTTCGTGAGGTTAATAGCTCCGGCGTCATTTCTCGATATTTCAGCTACGCCATGACCAGCATAAAGCGCACGTGCGGCTTCAATAATGGTCGGTGTTGGGCGGTATGCGGCATTAGCCCACAAATTAAAATCAAAAGGTATCTCTGGAAATTGATTTACGATTTTATCAAGAATTGACGAAAATTCTACTTCGTTGGTGCATACAGGTTCATACAGACCTTGAATCCTTGGGTGCGAACATAATACATTATAAGTGACACGAGCCCTTGTTGCAACTAATACAGGAATAACCGTTGCATTATGGCTAGCTTCGTGGAAATATTTTAGGTCAAGCGCATAATCTTAAGATTGATCAATGTCTGTTATGAGATATTGATCGGCGTTAATCTTAAATTCAATAGTAATGATAATACCATTGATAAGCAGAATTGCATCGATTCGGCGACCCATGCGAGGAATATTAAATTCGAGATGCAACCACCCATTGTAACCTTGCAAAGCCTTACGAAACAACGAAATCTATTTTAACCACGCCAGTTCTTGAGTTGGAAGATCGGCAAAAGTGCTGTTCAACGCAAGTTCTCCGATTATTTGCTCATCGAGTGTCTGTCGAAAACTTTCTATGCTCGCGTTGTACCATGAGCGATTCATAATTTCTGAATTGAGGGGTTAAGCGGTTGAAAGTTCTTTATACTACACTGAGACACGAACTCTTATCGAGAATTATAAGAATATGTACCGCCACATGCAAGGAAAGATGTCGGTAGGTTATCAACGAGGCGAACAGAATCGGCAAAAAACACCTGTTCACGCTTCAGGAAGGCATCTCCCTGAACCAGTTCCGTGAAATGTGCGCTCACGAAGTGCAACTCGTCGTTCCTGCTGAAATCATAAAAATGTACCACAAGGATATTCGCACAGAAATTACGACGCTTGAGGGTTTTTTAAGTGAAATCAAGGCGCTGGGACGGAAATCAACTCTAAGCATTTGAACACAGACGACATCGATAGTTGGGAAAGCCCGTGCAAGGTCATCGGCGACAGCCACCTCGAACTCCTGTTCGCCTCATTTCTCGAACGCTGTCCTGACGTGCTCGCCTAAACAAAAAACTATCTCGCCATCCACTTCAGCATCGACTATGTCAAGGCAGACGGCAACATATCGAGCTACTACCCGGACTTCATCGTCAGAACTGCGGATCATCGATACTGGATCGTCGAAACCAAATACCAGCAAGACCTCGACGTTCCCCTCAAAATCGAACGCCTGAAACAGTGGTGTCGCGACATCAACGCCACCCGGCACAAAGCTCGTTTCGATTACGTTTTGGTCGATGTGGAAGGGTTCAAAAAGTACAAAACGGATTCTTGGGAGGATTTGGTGAAGATGTTTTCGAGATATAAACCGCTATAATAACAGAAACCGTATAACATTGTCTCCAATTCAGGATCAGCGCGTCGAAGAGAGTATTTTATTGATATAATATAATCTGTTCTAACAAGCGTTTTTTGCCGCTATAACGCACTATCTGCTCACGTTACAGACAGTACGACGGCTGCGCCGCGCAAGCATCACGGCTTGTTCCATCAATTTTTCAGCACCCTGACAAATCAGGCGTAAACCTTCACAAGCGCCAGAGTGAACGTTTAGCGCAGCCTGGATGTTTCATTATTTGTTCGAGCAAAACGTTCGGATCATGGCTATGTAGAAGTAAACACCATTATCAACCCGATATCAGTTCAAAACAGGGGTTTTTCGATGTATTTATCACAGAATCAACGAATTAGGACAGTGTTTTAATCTTCACCCGTCTGTTGTAAGTTTTGTTACGATATAGACATTGATTGATTCGTCAGGTTTTTTTATTCTCATGTTTCAGAATTGATAAAATAGTTTGACTCTGACGATTCTAAATCTTATGTTTCAACCAAGCCGCTGTTTTTCGGCTTGAAGTCATTATCGATTCCTGCTGACTTACCGGTTTAGGGAAAATAAAGGCATTGTTTCGCTGTACCTTTTATAAGCTGCATCAGAAGTTCGGTCAGCGCACCGATTATTACTGAAGATTGCTGGCAACGAGGTCACTCACGAAGTAAATTAGTATCCATTTGCAACAGGTCCCCTCCTGTAACTGACAGAGAACAATCTTGGAACTGAGGCGCTTGCACCTGTCGATAATCGGGAATGTAGCCAGAAGCTGAGCGCCTGAGACTTTTACAGCTCTCTGCCTCCTGAGCTTTTTCCTCGGTTTAACCGGGGATTGTGAAAGCGAAGTAGCTAATCGCCGGATTGAAGAGAGTCTGCTCGATGCTGGAATTTACTGTAACCAAGGCGACGCGGCGGTGTGCAGAGCACAGTGCGTCGTTTAGCGTGAGGGGTGAGAAGAAGTTCGGTCAGCCGTGCAGGCGCTGAGTTTTTAAATGCTTGAAATATTTAACGTTATGGTCGCAGTTCATGAAACTGCCACAATTAAGGAGAGGCTCTGACAATAGTTAATTCGGAGTTAAAAAAAACGATTAGTAAATTTTATCCGTATCTGATATATTCGCACTACACAGATCCATATAGAGGATGTATAGCGTCCTTGTCGGTAAGTGCAAAAATTTTTTCCCTTTTTCTTTTTTTCAAACACTTGGTCATGGCGCGAATCAGAACTCGTGCCGTGGCACAACCAATAACCATGATTCGTCTATGGCTGAAAATGTTGCGCAACTCGTTATTAAACACATCGAAGAGGAACGATACCTTGATGCGATTCAGTGTGTACAGAATGAAATTCTTGCAATCGAAGTAAAACCAGAAATTGCCGGTTCAGATAGGAAAAAGATAAAAACGCTGACGGCTATCATGGACAAGATCAGTGAAGCGGCCATGTTCGGCAGCGACTGGGATGAGGGCCGACGTGCTAAAAAAGCAGCAATTGTCCGCCTCCAGAAAGTGAGCGTGGCCTGTTAAGCTGTTACCTGCGAATGCACGGCAAACCGGTTAACTTCTTTTGAGACAACGGAATCCGTGACAATCGCCTGAGAAGATGCGCATCCCGGCAACCCCGGGGATGCCTCAGCTCTTGTCCCTGAAAAATACATAGACACTGGCTCATCCGTCGGGCTTGGAGTGACCAGCTCAACTGGCCGCTCCCGCCTGATCGCGAATGAGTAGTCTTGACTTGCGTCTGCTCAATATGGCGCGAGAAGATGTTGCACTCATCTTTTTAAGAAGAACATTCACTGAGTATCATCAGATGATTCGATGAAACCTGCGCGAAAAATGAGGAATCCATACACTAATCGACAACAATCAAAAACATCACTTGACCGCAAATCAAATCAGTTATTGATCATCATTACCATATGTATGTGATAATTATCCGGATGTTCTTCATATATAATCAGAAAGAATTCAGCGTGTTATCCCTGTGATTATATATATATTTTCTGAAAATAACGGTTCAATTTTTCTTTAGAGTTGAAAGACTATAAAAGTGCATTTGCAAATGAAATACGTCTGGAACGAAATCATAATACTCAAACGAAAACCCGTCATTCAGACGATAGAAACCAAATGATGAGTTTCGGCATCGTTGTCTTGCCGAAGTAACCGATAGCGCGACAGCTCGATATGAGCATCGTATTCCACGATCAGTTCCACTGCCCGACACCTCTTGAAACGCTGTAGCGGCCAGCGCCGAGAAAGAAGAGCGCGATGGAGCCGAAGAAATAGAAGGCTTGCAGTTCGAGGGCGTAGCCGCCGTGCTGGTCGAGCGCGGTAAGCTGGCCCATGTGCACGAGCCAGACCGCCATGCCCATCAGGAATGCCTCGACAAGCGCGGCAGGGCGGGTGTAGATGCCCAGCACGATGAGCAGCGGCGCGACCACTTCGCCCATCGGCACGCCCGCCACCAGCAGCTCGGGCAGACCGGCAGCCTTCAGCTTGCCCGCGATGAAGGCGTGGCCGTGAATCAGCTTGTGCACGCCGTGAAACATCATCAGCCCCCCGACGCACAGACGGATCAGGAGCTTGCCGAGATCGTTGTTGTTCATTAACCCTCCGGTTGAAGCGTTGACGCTGCCGCGATTGTTGCCGCCGTTGCTTTTCTTCTTGCCTTTGCTGTTAAAAAATCCCCCCATTATTTTGCCGGATATGCTTCGATTAGAATGTCTTCGCCGATCCGCTGGAGTCCGGCGAAGCTGAGTTTGACGGCGCAGTCGGGATGCGCCACGTCGAGCGGGCCGAAGCTCGCCAGACCGTCGCCGCCGAAGAGCTTTGGCGCGATGAAGATGAGGTACTTGTCCACGAAGCCCGCCCTGACTAGCGCCGCCGACAGACGGCTTCCGCCCTCAGCCATCACCGAGAGCACGCTCCGCTGGTGCAGCTCCGCGAACACCTGCGCGAAATCGAGTCCGCCGCCGGAGCCAGCGACCGTCACCACCTCGATGCCCCGCGCTTCGAGCTGGCTGACCAGACAATCTTCAGCCTCGTCCCTGAGCGCAAAGACGAGCGTTTTCGCTTCGCCGTTGAAAATCCGCGCCTCGACCGGCGTCTGAAGCCGACGGTCGAGCAGTACGCGCAATGGCTGACGACCCTCGCAATGGCGCACGGTCAGCTCGGCGTTGTCGGCCATCACCGTCGAAGCGCCGCACAATACAGCATCGTAGACGCTGCGCAGGCGGTGTACTTCGCGCCGCGACTCATCGCCGGTGATCCACTTCGACGCGCCGAGCGAGGTGGCGATCCGCCCGTCGAGGGTCTGCGCGGTCTTGAGCGCAACGAAGGGACGCCCCTTGCGGTGCGAGGTCATGAACGCCTCGTTGAGCCGCTCCGACTCCGCTTCGAGCACGCCAACCGTCACCTCGATTCCGGCGTCGCGAAGCCTGGCGATCCCTTTGCCCGCCACCTTTTCGTGCGGATCGAGGCAGCCGACGACCACTTTCGGGATGCGTTTTTCGACGATCAGGTCGGCGCAGGGGGGCGTCTTGCCGTAGTGCGAACACGGCTCCAGATTGACGTAAATCGTCGAGCGCGGGAGCCGCGACGTATCCTCGACCGACGCGATGGCGTTGACCTCGGCGTGCGGGCCGCCGTACTGCCGGTGCCACCCCTCGCCGATGACGCACCCGTCGTGCACGATCACCGAGCCAACCATCGGATTCGGACTCACGCACCCCGCCCCGCGCACGGCAAGGTCAAGGCAGCGCTGCATGAACGCCCGCTCTTCCGCCGATATGGTCTCGTTACCTGTCATAAAACCGGATTTGTTCTTTCAGCACGATTCAGCGCTCACCTGCACCAGCCGGATGCCCGACAGCCGCAGCAGTTCGGCGATGTGCTCGATTTTGTAGGGTTTGTCGTAATAGATCGTTTTGATGCCCACGTTGATGAGCACCTTCAGGCAGTGGATGCAGGGACTGGCCGTGATGTAGATGTCGGCGTCCTTGATCGACACGCCGTGCTTGGCGGCCTGCGCGATGGCGTTGATCTCGGCGTGGATGGCGTTGACGCAGTTCTCCTCGACCGTGCCGTCGGGATGGGTGCTGCGGTAAATCTTGCAGTTGATCTCGTTGCAGTGCGGCAGGCCGGAGGGTGCGCCGTTGTAGCCGGTCGAGAGGATGTTGTTGTCGCGCACGATCACCGCGCCGATGTGGCCCCGCGTACAGGTGGCCCGGCGTGAAATGAGGTGCGCCACGCTCATGAAATATTCGTGCCACCCAAGCCGCCTCTCCTGCCCCGGCTGATCGCCCGCGCCCGACGCGCCGCAGCAGCAGCCGCTATTGCCTTCTTCGTGCATAAGCGTAGAATTGATACATTGAACCAGATATTTTATCCCTTCGGCAATTATAACTAATATTTGCGATTAACCTCAATCGTCACTCTGATCTCGATGTGTCGGGCGAAAAATCCATCACCTGTTGCTCAACTGGAAGATGGTTTCTTCATTCCGCTACGCTTCATTCAGAATGACAGTCCCGGAATCGTGATGAATTGCGACATTTGATTTCCGGGGTTATCATTGATTGTCATTAAATAAAATAGAGTAAAGAAAGCGCCCGCGCAACCGTCAAACCTTATGCTCCGCAACTACTTCACGCTTTACCACGCAGCCGCCGAGTTGCACCAGCGTCTTGCGGGGGGCTACCTCTTTGAAATCCACTCGCAGCAGAAAAACGAAATCACCCTCGCCTTCATCACGCCGGAAGGCGAGCATTTGCAACTCATCGTCACCGTGCGCTCGCCGCGCTTCTCGCTATTCACGCGGGAGGGGCTGAACCGCAAGAGCCGCAACACGGCGGGCATCATGAGCCACCTGAATGAACGGCAAATTACAGGCGTCGTGATCTCGCCCGCCGACCGGCAGATGAGCTTCTTTCTCGACGACGGCCACCGCCTCGTGCTTCGGATGTTCAGCGCGGAAACCAACATGCTGCTGGTGCGCGACGGAGTGATCGTCGATGCCTTCAAGGATGGGCGGAAACTCGAAAACACGCCATTTGCCGAAAAAAGCGATGACGTACCATATTTCCGGGCCCTCGACCAGCTCGCCAGCGATGCCGGAGTGTTCCGGCAAAAGCTCGAAGCGAGCGGTAGCGACGAGGCGCTCGACCAGCGCCTGCTCTCGATGCTGCCCGGCTTCGACCGCAAACTCGTCCGGCGGCTCCTCGCGATTGCTGAGGGCGACGCGCCGGAGCAGCTCCACAACGCTTTCGTGACGATCTTCTACGAGCTGGCTTCGCCCACCCCCTGCGTCATCGAGAAGCCCGGCGAGCCTCCCGCCTTCTCGCTCTTCGAGCCTGCGGCGGGGGAGGAGGCTGTGGCCTTCGAGAGCGTCATCGAGGCGCTGAACCACTACAGCCGCAAGATGTATCGCTACCAGCACGTGCAGGAACGCGCCGGAGCGATGCGGCGCGAGCTGGCGTCGAGAATCGGCAAGCTCGAAAAGGAGCTGAACGCAAGCGCCGGTCACGATCCCGAGGAGGTTTCGCGGCGCAACGAGCGCTACGGCCACCTGCTCACCGGAGCCATCGGCACGGTCGAACCTTCATCGGGCACGGTGAGGGTGCCGAACCTCTTCGAACCCGGATCGCCGGATGTGGTCATTCCCGTCAAAACAGGACTCACTATTCAGGAAAATGCTGCATGGTACTTCACGCAGGCGACGAAAAACCGCAAAAAAGCCGCGGCGCAGAAACTCCGCCACGCCGAACTTCAGACGGAACTCGACGATCTCCAGCGCAGAGTCGCCGGACTTGACGAGGCCGACTCCCCCGACCGGCTGCAGAAGGCGCTTGAATCCGGCAAATCCTCCGGTAGCCGTACGTCTGACAAAAGCCGGACAGCGAAGGAAAAAACGCCGCGATTCAGGACGATTCCGATCACCGACAACATCACACTCTACATCGGCAAGAACTCCGCCAACAACGAGCAGCTCACCTTCGGCTTCGCCAAACCCGACGACATCTGGCTGCACGCCAGAGGCGCATCGGGATCGCACTGCATCCTGAAGGGCGCGGCCATGCACAACGCCTCGGAGATCCGCCGCGCCGCCGAAATCGCCGCCTGGCACTCAGCAGCGAAACACTCCGAACTCGCGCCGGTCATCTGCACCCAGAAAAAATACCTGAAAAAAGACCGCAAAACCCCCGGCAACGTTATTATAGAACGAGAGCAAGTGCTGATGGTCAAACCTATAAAAGAGTAGGCAATTGATAATGCATAATTGATAATGGATAATGGATAATGAAGAATCACTCTTCACTCTTCCATCCCAATAGTCCCAATAGTCCCATAAGTCCCATTTTTTCAAACTCTTCCCAATTCCCATGGAAACACACAAGCTCGTCATGCCGGAACACCTGAACCATTTCGGCTTCCTCTTTGGCGGCAATCTGCTCAAATGGATAGACGAGGTGAGCTATATCGCCGTCACGCTTGACTATCCCGGCTGCAACTTCGTCACGGTCGGCATGGACAACATCAAGTTCAAAAAAAGCATCCGGCAGGGCACGATTCTCTGCTTCGAGTCGAAGCAGAACCGCGTTGGCACGACATCAGTGGAGTATATCGTGGATGTCACCCGGGAGGAGATTTGCTCCGGTTGCAAGGAGCTGGTGTTCACCACCCGGATAACCTTCGTCAGCGTAGATGAAAATGGCAGGAAAAAGGCGATACCGGTCTGATCACTCCTGGGCGTTGTGCGTCCACCGGAGTGTGCGCGAAATGGCTCTCTGCATTTTGCGGAACCGCCAGATGCCGAACGCGCCGGTGACGATGCCAAGCGGAATGCACGCCACGCCCGCCCACATGAACCATACCTTCGTGGCGTAGTGAATGATCGTCAGGCCGGTGATCATCATGGCCACGCCAGAGCGCAGATAGGAGAGCAGCGTACGCTCGTTGGCAAGGAGGGTGCGGTCGATGGCCAGTTCGTCGCGCAGAATCAGTTCATCGGTATCGAACCGTTCATACGGCGAAACGACTGGGCCTGAATCTTTATCGCCATACAAATACTTCATAATCATGGGCAAAACACCAAAAGGTTAACTAAAGAGTAATCGAAAACATGTAGTTCACCGGCCCGATCCGCCCGTCGAGTGACTCAGGCGGTTGAGCATGAACAGACCGCAGCCGGTCAGGATGAGGTTTGGCAGCCAGACCGCGATGGCCGGTAACAGTACGCCTCTGTCGGCGATCTTCTCGCCGACGATCATCAGCACCCAGTAGAGCACGAAAAAGAAGAGCGAGAGCGCCGCGCCCGCGCCGAATCCCCCGCGCCGCGCCATGACGCCGAGCGGCGCGCCAACCACGGCGAAGACCAGGCAGGCGAAGGCCAGCGAATATTTCTTGTGATACTCGACCATGTAGTCGTTGAACGAATCCCGGTTCTCCTGCATCTGCTGGATGCGCAGCGACAGATCGTCGATCATCGCGTCAACCGTTTCGATGGCGCGTCCGGTCACGGCAGGCGGCAAGGCGGCGGACATGGACGAGCTTACGTCGCGGCGGCTGCGGATCGTGGCGATCTCCGTTCTCAACTGTTCGATTTCCTTATCGATCGAGCGCTCCGCCACACTGCTTTTCAGATGAAACTCCCTGGCCATCGCCAGAAGATCGGCAGCCGACAGCTCCTTGCCGCCGCGCCGCCGCTTCTCTTCTTCGGTGCGCTCGAACCCGTAGCCTGTCGCATCGAAAACATAGCGGTTTTTGGCGAAGACCATTTTCCGGTAGCGATCCATGCGCGGCAGAGTCAGCTCGTGCACCTGTCCATCTTCAAGCGTCAGAATGAGATAGCGATAATCCGACGAGAACTGGATACTCCCCCGCGCCGCCAGAATCACCGTGCGCACATTGGGGCGTCCGCGATCGTAGAGCACGATGTCGTGAAGCTCTCCGGTCGAGTTGTCGATCTCCTTCACCATGATCGAGTAGCCCTTGATCACGTCGGAGAAGGCGTTCTTGTCGATACCGAGTCCGGGCTTCAGGCGGGTAATATCGGCGAAAAGGGCGTTGGCCTTGTAGTTGGCCTCGGGCATCATCACGTTATTGAAGCGCTCCATCAGAAGCGAGAGGCCAAGCGCAGCCAGCAGCACCGGCGCGACGAGTCGGTAGATCGAGATGCCGCCGGAGCGCATCACCGTCAGCTCGGAGCTGTTGGTCATCGCGCTGAAGGCCATCACTGTGGCGACCAGCGCCGCCATCGGCACGGCCAGCCCGACCATCCAGGCCGACTGCAACGCGACCACTTCGATGATAATACCGAAATCGAGCCCTTTGCCGATCAGCCGTTCGAGAAACTTGGTGAGAAAGGAGAGAATGAAGACGAACATGATCGTCACAAACGCAAAGAAGAACGTACCGAGATGCGCTTTGAGAATGTACCGATCCAGAATTTTCATCGAATGCCGTTTTATCCGTATACGTTGCGCCCTCCATTCCGGAATGCGAGTCGCTCACAATATACAGCGGAACCCTTTGAGTGCAATAGCTTCCGCCTGATCGGCCACCGCGACCAGCATGCCTATCCATGACTGCGTTCTGATCATGCGCCGCCCTGAACCGCGAATCCGGTTACAAGCCGTTCGACCACAGTGGAAGCAAACGGGCGAGATGCCAGTCAGCTCTTGCGCGGGCCTCCTTCATCGACCTGCATCCCGTTCTCCTCGAACGCCAGTCACGCGCCCTCTTCCCCCGCTGACGGGGATTAGGCATGACCGCCTTGGCCGAGCCGAGAATGTCACGCGACAGCAATCCATTGAAGCGCTTCATGGTATGCTCAGGATCAACACCGGTGTAAAATTCAGATGGAAACGTATATTCCCGCCGTCCGTCGTGTGACGGGCGAGTATACTTTTGAACCGATAAATCGATTAACGATAATGGAGATCATGTACAAACAGAAGGCGGAACCCGGCAAGCAGTGCCAGGAGTGCCAGAGCTTTACCGTCAACCCCGCCAACTCTGCCGCAGGCGCCTGCTTCGGCAAGGACGTCGTGGCTGAGGGCGGCTGCATGTTTTTCAAGGCTAAGGAAACAGGTGCCGAAGCGAAATAAATTTCGCCAAAAGGCAGGATTTATTACGCCATCCGCCTCCTGATTCAAGCGCCGCGCATTCTCGAAGTCACTCAAGACCTGCCGGTGGATGAACAGGAAATAATTGAATAGACAGGGTCTCCGGGAGGAGATGAATAACTTCCGGAGACCCTTTTTTTATCGAGGCGTTCACGATAAGCAGTACGATCTACTGTATCGCGATATCGATTGCTCAGGCTATCCTGAAAGATCACGGACGGTTAACCCAATCAAAATACCTCATCTTTTCTGAAAATACTTTATCGAACGCGGCATCATCGAATGGGTAAACGAAGTGGTCATTGCGCGGGAAAAGGGTTATGCTCCTAATCTGAGCGATTTGGCATAAAAAGCCCTCAATCAAGAGGATAACGCGTTATTTCGTAATGGGTAACCTCGAAAATCACTATTTGGATCAACACCACCCGGCAGGAGGAGGGCGGCATGGCTAACAGGAGCAGGAATCAGCACATAAAGAAAACCGGCATTCAGGCAATGATTCCGACCAATGGGATCAGGGCCTTCGTTCTATTTTTGCCGAACGGCACTGAATAAATACTTATTTTCGTAGCTTGAAGGATTACCAGAGGAATACCTGATTGCTTAACTCTGCGCATACCATGAAGAAAAAGGCAAGTATCCGGCATTCGAAAAGTGAGCCGGGCGACAGTGCTCACCAGCAACAGCCATCGATCGCGTTTCCGGTCATCGGTATCGGCTCTTCGGCCGGTGGGCTGGAGGCGCTGGAACTGTTCCTGAAAAATGTTCCCGCCCCCTGCGGCATGGCTTTTGTGATCGTGCAGCATCTCGATCCGACCCATAAGGGCATAATGGTTGAACTGCTTCAGCGAGTCACCTCGATGCCGGTCGCCCAGGTCACCGATCGGGTGAAAATCGAGGCCGATCACGTCTACGTCATTCCTCCGAACCAGGATATGACGATACTGCACGGCCACCTGCATCTGCTCGATATGGTCAAACCGAGAGGGCTGCGCTTGCCCATCGACTTTTTTTTCCGCTCGATGGCCGACGACCTGCAACAGCACGCTATCGGCGTGATCCTGTCGGGCATGGGTTCGGACGGCACGCTTGGCCTCCGCGCCATCAAGGAGAAGGGCGGAAGCGTTTTCGTGCAGGATCCGGCCTCCTCGAAGTTCGACGGGATGCCCCGAAGCGCCATCGATGAGGGGCTGGCCGATGTTGTCGCGCCGGTCGAAGAGATTCCGATGAAGATTGTCGCCTATCTGAAGCATCTGCCGATCCTGAGCCTCGCGTCCGCAGTGGCTGAAAACCGCTCGCAAAGCTCCCTTGAAAAGGTGGTCATTCTGTTGCGTTCACAAACCGGTCACGATTTTTCGCTCTATAAAAAAAATACGGTGTACCGGCGTATCGAGCGACGTATGGGAATACACCAGATTGAAAAGATCACCGACTATGTGCGGTTCCTTCAGGAAAATCCGCATGAGATCGAGCTCTTGTTCAAGGAGCTGCTGATTGGCGTGACGAGCTTCTTTCGCGATCCGGCGGCCTGGGAGGTTCTGAAGAACAAGGCCATTCCGTCGATTCTCGCAAGCCGACCCTCCGGCGGAGTGCTTCGGGCCTGGGTTGCGGGGTGCTCCACCGGAGAGGAGGCCTATTCGCTGGCGATTGTCTTCAGGGAGGTCATCGCGACCCTCAAGCCGACTGGCGCGTTCAAGCTCCAGATATTCGCGACTGATCTGGACAAGGATGCTATCGAAAAGGCGCGTCAGGGACTCTATCCGCCCAATATTGCGGCAGATGTTGCGCCGGAGCGCCTCAAGCAGTTCTTCGAGAAAGATGAGCGGGGCTTCAGGATTACCAGGGATATTCGGGAGACCATCGTTTTTGCGCCGCACAATGTGATCATGGATCCGCCCTTCACCAAGCTCGACATTCTGATCTGCCGCAACCTCCTTATCTATATGGAGCCGCAACTTCAGAAGAAGCTGCTGCCGCTCTTCCATTACAGCCTCA
>JAAXWU010000007.1 GCA_013334855.1 Chlorobaculum sp.
TCCCTATCAGCAAGTACCTGAATGAGGCGGTTGATACCGTTCGTCGTCAGGAGTCCCGTCAGCTTCATCATGCAGGGGACAGGAGACTGATTGGATCGAAATTCATTTGGCTACGCAATCCGGAGAATATGAATGAAAGCCAGAGGGAGCAGCTGGATCAATTGATGGCCTGTGAGTTGAAAACCGCAAAAGCCTGGGCGCTCAAGAACATGTTCCGGGAGTTCTGGAGACTGGGTTGTCGAGACAGCGCCAGTTTCTTTTTCGACTACTGGTCTGAACGGGTCGAGCAGTTAAAGTTGAAACCCATGATCAAAATCAAGGAGCTGTTGAAACGCCATTTCGACAACATTCTGAACTATTTCAAGCACGAGATCACCAATGCGGTATCCGAAGGACTGAACAGCAAAATCCAGTTGTATAAAGCAGCAGCACGAGGATTCCACAGCTTTTCAAGCTACCGGACAAGGATTCTGTTTTACTGTGGAAAGCTCAACATGGCCATTACCGGTTGACGTAATTACCTGCGAGCGTTACCATTAAATATTGCGAAGAGCCATAAAGAAAGAAGATTGAAGATTACACCCCCGCAGCAGTTTCCTGCGAGCGTTTCATTGAGCAGAAGTCGGGGCCGCACATGGTGCAGTATTTTGCCGTGGCGGAGGTGTCGCCGGTAGCGGCGATGTTCTGGGCGTGGATCTGCCTTGTCTTGAGCGGGTCGAGGGCGAGGCTGAACTGGTCTTCCCAGGCGAAGGCATATCTCGCCTTGCTCATCAGCTCGTCGCGCAGCAAGGCGGTGGCACTGCCTTTGGCGATGTCGGCGGCGTGGGCGGCGACGCGGTGCACGATCACCCCTTCGCGCACGTCGTCGCGGTCGGGCAGGCCGAGGCGCTCCTTCGGCGTGACGTAGAAGAGCATCGAGCAGCCGAGGCTGGCGATGAGCGTGCCGCCGATGGCCAAGTTGATGTGGTCGTATCCCGCCGCCACGTCCGTCACCAGCGGGCCGAGCGTGTAAAACGGCGCTTCGTGGCAGTGCTTGAGCTGCAAACGTCACATGACGTATCGTGTTCAGCTGCAATACGAGGCGCTCTCGCTGGGAATCATCCGCAACGAGCTGGCGTAAGCGCAACAGAGCATCCTGCTTCACAAAACGGATGGACGCCGTTACGACAACCCGTCAAAACCCACGCTGCACGCCCAGAAAATCTATCAGGTGATCGGCGAAAAACTCAGCGCTACACCATTTTTGATCAAGTGAAGAGCTACGACACATTACCGATAGTACTCATTTTCAAGGCCCCCCTCGTAGTTGCCTTTGCTGGGTTTATGTATGAAGTCAGGACATTACAGGCATTTTTATATAACACCCCTCTGAAAATAAACCCCATTTATACCCGTAACAATCGTTATTGAAAAAATTTACGGTTCTCGTGAATTTTTCGCGGTCGGGCGGGGTTTGTTCATCGTTGTCCTTTTTATCAACCACTTAACGCTCTTTATGGATACCCTTTTTCTCGCGCGTCTACAGTTTGCTTTGACCTCGGTGTTCCACTTCTTCTTCGTTCCTCTCACCCTCGGACTCTCCATCTTCACGGCGATCATGGAAACCGCGTGGCTCAGAACGGGCAAGGAGAAGTACCGTCAACTGGCGAAATTCTGGGGACATCTGTTCCTCATCAACTTCGCCATCGGCGTCGTTACCGGCATCGTCATGGAGTTCCAGTTCGGCATGAACTGGTCGCAGTACTCCCGCTTCGTCGGCGACATCTTCGGTGTACCGCTCGCCATCGAGGCGCTGCTGGCCTTCTTCCTCGAATCGACCTTCATCGGCATCTGGATCTTCGGCTGGGATCGCCTGCCCAAGAGGTTGCACGCCGCCTCGATCTGGCTGGTGGCTCTCGGCTCGAACCTCTCGGCACTCTGGATCCTTGTCGCCAACTCATTCATGCAGTCGCCGGTTGGCTTCAGAATGGCTGCCGACGGCTCGCGGGCTGAAATGACCAGCTTTTCCGAGCTGCTCTTCAACCCCTACGTCTGGTTGCAGTTCCCGCACGTGGTCTCCGCTGGCGTCGCCACAGGCGGCTTCATGGTGATCGCCGTCAGCGCGTGGCACCTCATGAAGAAAACCCGCGACAAGGAGGCGTTCAGAACCTCGCTGAAATTCGGCGCGATCTACGCCTTCATGGGTGCGCTGCTGGTGAGTCTCGCCGGTCACACGCAGATGCAGGAGATGGTGCACAAGCAGCCGATGAAGGTGGCCGCCGCCGAAGCGCTCTGGCACTCGGAGAATCCGGCCAGCTTCTCTCTCTTCACGGTCGGCAACGAAAAGGAGCTGAAGGATGAGTTCTCGATCCGCGTGCCCGGCATGTTGTCGTTTCTCGCCTACAACAAATTTTCGGGCGAGGTCAAGGGCATCAGCGAGCTTCAGGAGGAGGCGGTCGCCAAATACGGCCCCGGCGACTACATCCCGTCGGTCATCACCGCTTACTGGAGCTTCCGCTTCATGGTCGGCGCGGGTACGCTGATGCTGCTGGCCGCCGCGGTGGCGCTCTTCAAGGTAATCCGCGAGGAGTACACCTTCGGCAAGCTCACCGGTGCGTTGCTGCTCTGGTCGTTCCTCTTGCCCTACATCGCCAACTCGGCGGGGTGGATTCTGACTGAGATGGGCCGCCAGCCGTGGATTGTCGTCGGGCTGCTCAAAACCGAACAGGCGGTGACGCCCGCCTCGGTGGTCAGCGGCGCTGAACTGCTCACCTCGGTGGTGGTGTTCACCCTCATCTACAGCGCGCTCACGCTCGTCAATGTGCTGCTCTTGAAAAAATATGCAACGGCTGGCCTGCACGGCGCCGAATAAACCGAAAAGGAGACAACAATGGATTTGCAGACCATGCAGATAATCTGGTTCATTCTGGTCGCCGTTCTATTCACCGGATTCTTCATTCTCGAAGGATTCGACTTCGGCGTCGGCATCCTGCTCCCCTTCATGGGCAAGGATGACCTCGAACGCCGCACGGTGATCAACACCATCGGCCCCTTCTGGGACGGTAACGAAGTGTGGCTCATCACGGCTGGCGGCGCGATCTTCGCGGCGTTCCCGCACTGGTACGCCACGCTCTTCAGCGGCTTTTACCTGGCGCTCCTGCTCATGCTGGTGGCGCTGATCTTTCGCGGCCTCGCGTTCGAGTACCGCAGCAAGCGCGACAACCCCGCGTGGCGCAGCTTCTGGGACTGGAGCATCTTTTTCGGCAGCGCCGTGCCCGCCTTGCTCTGGGGCGTGGCGATGGCCAACTTCATCCGTGGCGTGCCGATTGACGCCTCGATGAACTATACCGGCGGCTTCTTCAACCTGCTGAACCCCTACGCACTCGCCTGCGGAGTGGCGTCGCTTTTGATCTTCACGCTGCACGGCGCGGTGTTCCTGACGCTCAAGACCTCCGGCGAACTTCAGGAGCGGGCGATGGGCATCGCCAAAAAGCTCTGGGCGCCCGCCACGCTGCTCTCGCTGGTTTTCGCGGTTTACACCTTCGTCGAGACCGATCTCTTCACGCGTCTCGGCGTCAACCCCGGCGCGATTCCGATCTTCAGCGTGCTCGCGCTGCTCTCGGTGATCGTGCTGCTGAAGAAAAACGCCACGGGCTGGGCCTTCTTCATGACCGCCATCGCCATTGCCTTCTCGGCCATCACCATCTTCATGGGACTTTTCCCGAGAGTGCTGATTTCGAGCACCAACCCGGCCTGGAGCCTGACGATCTACAACAGCTCCTCCTCAGCCTACACCCTCGGCATCATGACCACGGTCGCGCTCATCTTCGTCCCGATCGTGCTGATTTACCAGGGCTGGAGCTACTGGGTCTTCCGCCAGCGCGTCACGAAAGACTCGAAGCTGGAGTATTGATTTTCAGGGGATTGCGCTGAATTATCGATGAATCCTGTAGGGGCGGACCTGTGTGTCCGCCCTTTTTTTATTGCTCAGAATCGGGATGGGATTTACTGATCATCTTTTTCAGATGCGCCCAGCACATTCATGGCGGCATGTATGACAGCCAGAACGTCGATCTGATCTGCATTGATCAGGTAGATGATACGGAAGGGGCCTTCGATTATTTCCCGGATATGTTCAGCATCATATTCGGGGACTTTACGGCCAGAATATGGGAATTCAGAGATTTGAGCGGATTTTCGGGTAAACCGATCCACCATGCGCCTTGCATATTCGGGAGAATCCAGCGCGATGTGCGCATAGATGGCATCGAGATGCCCTTCGGCAGTGTTAGTCCAGTGGACTCTCATTCCGGCAAACCGTACTTTGCCCGAATCTCTTTCACCTCTTTTGTCCGGCCCGCTTTGCTGTCGGACAAACCGTGCTCGATCACTTCGCGGACATAAATCTCACGCATCAAGTCATCCCACGTCGCATCTGATGGCAACCTGTCGATGATCCGGTGGGCCTCCTCTTTTTCCATGATAGTCGGCATACGTTTCGCTCCTTTTCCATTGATTCATTTTCTCATGATAAAAAACAGCGCCAAACCCAACAAGCATCGATGTCATTGCGGAGCTGGGGCTCCGCGCTCCCAGATTTCGACATTTCACTCCTTTTTTGCCGGATGAGCTACGCTTTGAACTGCGGGACGAACGCCAGGCGGAAGCCAACGTCGTTGACGCGACGTCCGGGATCGTCGCCGTTGCGACAAGCCGACCGGCAGCGACGGGCATCGCTGCTCCAGCCCCCGCCGCGAAGCACACGGGTCGAACCGATCTGCGGCCCCCGCGGGTTCTCCACAAATCCCCGCTTCAGGCACTCCTTATAATACTCACTCCCGTACCAGTCGCTACACCACTCCCACACATTGCCGTGCATGTTGTACAGGCCGTAACCGTTCGGTTGTAAACTGTCCACCGTAACCGTTTTTTTGCGATAGATGCCTTTCGGATAGTTTCCGTATGGATAGTTCCCGTCATAGTTCGCCTCTTCGGTCGTCAAGTTCTCGCCCGTGCTGAACGGCGTTGTCGCGCCCGACCGGCAGGCGTACTCCCACTCCGCCTCCGTCGGCAAACGGTACGTACCATCACCTCGTTTCTCCGTTAACCACTGACAACAGGCAACAGCATCGTTCCAGCTCACATGCAGCACAGGATGGTTCCATTCAGATTCCGGCTTTACGTTGCCCGAAGCATCGTGACGCCAGTTGATCCCCTTTCTCTTCGACCACTCATTTCCGACCCAAACAAAGCTCCAGTTCTCTTTTTCAGCTTCAGTCTTATAACCGCTCTCGTCCGCGAAGCGTTTGAAATCGGCAACCGTCACCGCATACTTGCACATCATAAAGTCACTCAGCTTCACCTCATGCCGAGTCTCATTCTTTTCTCTGTCCTCTTCGCTCTCCGGGCTGCCCATTATGAACCGACCACCCCTGATCAGCACGAAGTTCTCCGGCAGCATTGTCGATGCAACAAAAGTAAGCGTTTCCTTAGGGTCTTCAGGCGAAACCAGCGCGGCAATTGCCTTGACGCACTTCTCGAATTCCTCATGGGAAGGATCGTTATTCCATGCGCACAGATCAGCAGTCTGAATCGACCCGAATCCGAAAGGTGGATTGATCTGATCTATCTTGAGCGGGATAAGAATATCCTTTTCTCTACCTGCACGTGCTTCTTCTTTGACCCAACGAGAATTCACAGAATGTGTCGACCAGGCAACAACAACGCATCGAGAAGCGTTAAGGCGTTGTTCAATATATTCATCCCAATCTTCTCCTACTGGAATGTGTTGATCCCAGAAAACGCTCCAGCCCAAACGCTCAAAATGCACGACCAGCGGACGCACCCGCTCTTTGTCTTTTTGGGAATAGCTCAGGAAAATATCGCTCATAATTCGGGGTTGTCAGTTACGCAAACTGTTCGTTGAATATACGGAAAAAGGGCAATCTGGGAGCGCCAAGCTCCAGCTTGGCATCTTATCCTGCTTTCAAATCAAACAACTGTTGAGCCTGCGGTATAAATGTGCGGAGCTGGGGCTTCGCGCTCCCGGCTTGAATACCCCTTCCCTGTTGCATCGCTCGTGGGAATTCTTTACCATTGGTAGCGGGTTGATTTCGTAAATTCTTCACATGACCATCCATCAGTTTCCTGCCGGAGCCATCAAGTCAGTACGATGAACATTGACCGGAACCTCATGCGGCTGCTTTCGGAACAGAAGCGGCCTTTCATATTCTCGGGCCTTTCGGGTGCGTTGGGGGCGCTTATGCTCGTCGCGCAGGCGTGGGTGCTGAGCGGCATCATCCAGACCGTGTTCCGGCAGGCTCCGGCTTGGTCGGCGATTCTGCCGCTCGTGGGCCTCTTCGCGCTCTTCAGCACCATGCGCGTGCTCTTCGGCTGGGCGGGGCATCACGAGGCCAAAAAGGGGACGCTCGCCATCCGCAAAACGCTGACCGAACGGCTCTCCGGCACCATCGCGGCGCTGGGGCCGTCGTTCGCCCGTTCGGCGCAGAGCGGGCGCATCGTCACCACGCTGCTCAAAGGCGTGGAGTCGGTCGATGCCTGGTTCAGCCAGTACATCCCGCAACTCTTTTTGTCGCTTATCGTTCCGGTGGTGATCCTCGTGGCGATCTTCCCCGCAGACTGGCTCTCCGGGCTGATTCTCGTCTTGACCGCTCCGCTCATTCCGGTTTTCATGATCCTGATCGGCAAGCGGGCGAGCGCGGCGACCGAGAAGCAGTGGAACACCATGAGTCGCATGAGCGGCCACTTCCTCGACATGTTGCAGGGGCTTTCGACGCTGAAGCTCTTCGCGCAGGCCAAGGCGCGGCGCGACGGCATCGAAGAGGCGAGCGAGAACTTTCGCCACTCGACGATGCAGGTGCTGAAAATCGCCTTTCTCTCGTCGCTGACCCTCGAACTCGTCGGCACGCTCGGCACGGCGGTGGTGGCGGTGAGCATCGGTCTGCGGCTCCTCTCCGGCGCATTGCCCTTCCGCCCTGGCCTTTTCGCGCTGCTGCTCGTGCCGGAGTTCTACCTCGTGCTCCGCCAGCTCGGCACGAAGTTCCATGCGGGCATGGAGGGTGTGACAGCCTCGAAGGAGATGCACGAGATTCTCAACCGTGCAAGCGAAATCCCCGAAGCGGGTTCGTGCGACCTCGACGCCGTCGAGGTTTCGACGCACCCCATTGTCATCGACAATCTGAGCTACCGCTTTCCCGGCAGCGCCAAAGCGGCGCTCGACGGCGTGAGCCTCACCATCGAGCCGGGCACGGTGACGGCCCTGACCGGGCCGAGCGGCGCGGGCAAGAGCACGCTCTTGAACCTGCTCCTGCGCTTCGTCGAACCCGCCGACGGCGCGATTTCGCTCGGCAGCCGCAAGGCGGGTGAATTCAGCCTCGATTCGTGGTACCGGCAGATCGCCTGGGTTCCGCAGCATCCCTTTCTCTTCAACGCCACCATCCGCGACAACCTCCTGATGGCCCGGCGCGACGCGACGCCTCAGGAGCTTGACAAAGCGCTGAAGCAGGCGGGGCTTCTCGACATGGTACGCTCGCTGCCGGAGGGGCTGGAGACGATGATCGGCGAAGAGGGAGCGCGACTGAGCGGCGGCGAGGCGCAGCGGCTATCGCTCGCCCGCGCCTTCCTGAAGGACGCGCCGCTCCTCTTGCTCGACGAACCGACTTCGCACACCGACCCGATCCTCGAAGCGCAGCTCCGCAAGGCGATGGAGGTGCTGATGCAGGGACGCACGGTGATCATGATCGCCCACCGGCTCGAAAGCATCCGCAACGCCGACCGCATTGTGGTGCTCGACGGCGGACGGGTCGCACAGAGTGGTACGCACGGCGAGCTGATGTCGGGTGAGGGCTTCTACCGTCAGGCGATCTTCTCGTCGATGGAGGAGGTTGCCGCATGAAGACCTTCCTCCGCCTCGTCGGCCTCACCCGCCCCTTCGCCTGGTGGATGGCGCTCGCCGCGCTCATCGGCTTCGCCACCATCGGCAGCGGCATCGGCCTGCTCATGGCTTCGGCCTGGCTCATCACCACCGCCGCGCTGATGCCTGCGCTCTCGGCGCTCCAGATCGGCATCACCGGCGTGCGTTTCTTCGGCATCTCTCGCGGCGTGATTCGCTACGCCGAGCGGCTCATGTCGCACAATACCACTTTCCGCATCCTCACCCGGCTGCGCGTCTGGTTCTACGACGCCATCGAGCCGCTCGCCCCGGCCCGGCTCGCCGCCTACAAAAGCGCCGACCTGCTCAAGCGGATTGTGGACGACATCCAGAGCCTCGAAAACATCTACGCCCGCGTGCTCTCGCCGCCCGTCACCGCCGCGCTCGTGACGCTGCTCATGTGGTTCATCGTGGGCCACTGGTCAACCGCCGCCGCCGAAGGGGTGCTCACGAGCCAGCTTGTCGCCGGAATCGCCGTGCCGATGCTGACGGCGCGGCTCGCCAAAGGCACGGCCCGCAGCATCGGCACACTCCAGGCCGAACAGCAGCTACTCGCTGTCGATATGGTTCAGGGCATGAGCGAGTTGCGCGTCTTCGGCATGGTTGGCGACTACACCGAACGGCTGCGCGAGGCCGAGGCGAAAAAGCTCGCCTTGCAGAAAAAGGCGTCGCTCATCGAAGGGCTGCACGAATCGCTGACCGGACTTGCCATGAACGGCGCGGTGATCTGGATTCTCTACTCGATGCTGCCGCTGGCCAGAAGCGGCGCGGTCAACGGCGTCACGCTCGCCTCGGTGGTGTTCGGCGTCATGGCCTCGTTCGAGGCGTTCCTGCCGCTCACCGGCTCGGTGCAGAACATCGAGGCGGACGTCCGTGCGGGCGAACGGCTGTTCGAGATCATCGACGCCAAACCCGAAGTGACCGCGCCCGAAAAGCCTGAACCCTTTCCGACATCGACCGCTATCGAGGTCAACAACCTCGCCTTCACCTACCCCGGCAGCAACCGGCCCGCACTCGACGGCGTGTCGTTCAGCGTACCGCAGGGCAGCCGCACGGCCATCGTCGGCCCGAGCGGCGCGGGCAAATCGACCATCGCCTCGCTCATGGTGCGCTTCTGGAACCCTGCGCAAGGCACCATTTCGATTGGCGGGCAACGCATCGACCGGCTCGATCCCGAAGCGCTGCGCCGCAACATCGCGGTGGTCTCGCAAAAGACCTACCTCTTCGGCCAGAGCATCCGCGAGAACCTCTTGCTCGCCGCGCCCGCCGCGACGGACAAGCAGCTCCGCCAGGCGCTCACAATGGCCGGACTCGACACTCTGCAAAGCCGTCTCGACGACTGGGCGGGCCAGCACGGCATGAACCTCAGCGGCGGCGAACGTCAGCGGCTCGCTATCGCCCGCATGATTCTGCAGGACGCCCCGGTGATCCTGCTCGACGAAGCTACGGCCAACCTCGACGCCGTCACCGAAGAGGCCCTGCTCGACACCCTCGACCGCACCAGCCAGGGCCGCACGGTGATGGCCATCACCCACCGACTGCACCACATGGAGCGCTACGACGAAATCGTCGTGCTCTACGAAGGAAAGATCATCGAGCAAGGCCGTCACGAAGCGCTGCTCCAGCGCGACGGTTTCTACGCCGGAATGTGGCGCTTGCAGCACCAGCAAGAAGCGTGAACGGTGGACAAAGTGGACGTTGTGGACGAGGTGGACGATTTTCCGCTGCTTTGTCCACGAAGTCCACAACGTCCACTCAGTCCACACTGTGCTATTGCCCACGCCTGTTGCTTCGCACCCGGTAGAGGCGCTCGGTGAAGCCGCCGCCCTCCTCGAAAGATTGAGCAAGCGTGCGAATTTGCCGGTCGAGCAAAGCGCAAGCCACGGCAATGAGCGCAAGCGCGGCATTGGCGGAAATTTCCGGCAAAGTTGAAGCTTGTCCACAAAGTCCACGACGCCCACTTTGAAATTCTTCTTTCACCCACTGCGCTACTTCGTCGGCGGCGGTGCAGCGCGAATCGATCAGGCGTTGCCGCCTCGGGTCGATGCGGGGCCATATCGGCAGGTTGCGGTGGCGCAGGAAATCCTCGTAGTCGAGCTTCAGCTCTTCAAGGCTGGCTCGTGCGACGTTGGTAAGCTTCAGTTCGCTTTTCTTCGAGGTGCCCGATGCCTGGCGGCCTTCAGCAATGTTCTGCACGCCGTAACGTGCGGCTTGCACCATCTGGTCGTGGGTGCGGCTTTTCTTTTCGATAAACCGGTCGCAAAAGCGTACCGTAACGTCGTACACAAGCTGCGCGAGCTGGAAGTTTTTGAGGTTTCGGTATCCGCCATGCGTCGGAATAAGGGGTTCCGGGTTCATGGGAAATAGCGTTTTGGTTGTTGTTTTGTGCAGTGTGGACGATGTGGACTTTGTGGACAATATTCTTTGGCTTTGTCCACAAAGTCCACAGCGTCCGACAACTCCACTATTGCGGCGTGCGCATAACCCTCGAAATATCAAAGCCCTGCGCTTTTGCTTCTTCGAGTAGCTTTGCGTAAAGCGCGTCGTCCATCTGTGGGGTTCTCGCGAGAATCCAGAAGTAGTCGCGGCTGGAGGCTGTTACCATTGCCCAGGAGTAGTTTTCGCGGTCGAGGGCGAAAACGTTGTACGGGCCGTAGAATGGGCCGAAAAACGACACTTTCAACGCTCCGACGTTCGGGTCTACGGCAAATTTGGCTTTGCCTTCGGCGGTTTTCCACTTCTTTTTTTCGGGATAGTAGCCTTTGTTGAGCACCTGCACCATGCCGTCCTTGCGTAGCGTGTAGATGGCCGAGACCTGCTCCGATCCGCGCTCGAAGCGGTTGTCGATTCTTGCGATTTCGTACCACGTGCCGAGGTAGCGGTCGAGCTTGAAGTTATCGACCGCCACAATCCCCTCCGGCGCGCCGGTGCACCCGACAAGCAGTATCGGCCAGAGCAGTAAAAGCAGAATGAGTTTTTTCATAGATGTTCTCTCGTTTAGTTTTGAAAGAACAACAAAATCCCCGCTTCAGAGTTCCGGGAGGCAGATAGTCAGGATTCCACAATATGACGGGAGCGTACAACTTTTTCGACGACGTCAGGAATGGTAGGTGCAGCATTTTTTCACCAGCAAAGGCATCGGCGAGAAGGTCGAACAGCGCATCGGTCGCGATGTCGGCATTGGTATGATTGAGGTCGAACTGATGAAAATGCAAGAACTTGCCTGTTTTTTCAGGGATGGAGGAGGCTGAATCAACGTCGCCCCTGTTTCGTTCAGACGAGTTTGTTCGCTTGACTATCGAAGGATGAAAAAATGCGGAGTTCTCAGCATCGCAGCCGTAGACCTCAAGCCACTTCATGAAGAGCGTCGCAACGCTGTCGGCATCGGGTGTATTTGGTATGATGTTTGAAATGGATGGGAGCGTGTGCTTCCAGAGTAAAAAAGCAAAACAACGATCTCTCTTTTAGCCAATAGCTTTTGACTCTCAGACAGCCTTCACTTGTCGGGTCAAAAAAATCGTGCAATCAGTGCCTTCGAATTTGCTTTATGTTACAATTTTTTTACATTCATATAAAGTGTCGGCAGGAACATAAGGCAGAATAACCTTTTCCCCACAGCCAATGCCCCACGCAAGCTCCATCTTACGGTTCGCGCCTCTCGAATACAGAGGCGAACATCCACAACTACCGGGTGTAACCCGGCTTCGTAGTTGCGAATTATCGCATTTCTCTGAATCGGAGAGGGTAATCGATTTACTGCTCAGGCTGTAGAGTAGTGTAGATAAGCAGGATGAACGTGATTATAGGAAAGTTGCACACCTAAGAAAAAATCAATATGATGTTTAAGGAACTTTATTCTGAACTGATTTTCTCGAATATCGAGAGGCATAAAGCAGATAGAATAAATCAAATATTTGTTCTATTAGGGCAGTCAAACTTATTGAAAGTAGAAGGTATAGAGAAGTTGATTGTTGATCGAGAAACATTTAATCTTGAAAAAGATGAGCAAGTATTTAATAAAGAATGGTTTTCTATGACTTTTACTAAGCTTCAACAGGAAAAAGAGTATCATCTTTTGTCTTTTGGTCAATTTAGTTATCTTATTAATTTTATAGCGCCTTCATTTTTTGCGGACAGAGTAGTAATAATTAAAGATAATTTGCGTCAGCTTTTTCCTATTGATAAGCAGGATTATATTGAAAAGGATGAGAAGGAAAATATTGAAATACGTCCAGATAGGCTTCCTGTTTATCAGGCAGAACAAATGGTAGTTAATGAAAGATATTTTTACTCTCTAAAAACGCCTGTTGAATCGTTTGATACTTATGATATTTTTACAGAGTCAATGGAATTAGACTTTTCAAGCAATCAGGTTTTAGAAAATATCGATGTTAGTTCTGATCCATATTCTATAGATATTTTTCTTAACGATTGTATTGAGAAAGATGATTTTTCAAGGAAGGCTATTGTGAAATTTTACTGTAAGCAACAATTAAATCCAATCGTTCTAAATAAATTAAAAAAAATTAATTCACTTTTAAATAAGTTTGGTGGGGCACTTTTTATCTTTAAGGAAGCATCAGCATTGTCGGATTGTAGGGTGAGTAGTGAAACTCAAGAAATGCTAGTGAGTTATTGGGGTGAAAATGCTTTTTTTAGAAATATATCTATTTATAAGAGCCCAGATGCTAACAATGAAATAATAGGATTGTCACAAGGTCTGATTGTAGAAAAAATCATAAATGAATACGAGAATTCAAAAGGTGATGGGCCTTGTAGGGATTTATTCTTAACGGCTCCTACCGGATCGGGTAAGTCCCTACTTTTTCAATTGCCAGCATTTTATGTTTCTAATCACAACGATGTTGTTGTCGTGGTTTCTCCATTGATAGCTTTAATGAAGGATCAAGTCAATGCGATTATCAAAGATAGAGGTTTTGATAAAGTGGCTTATATAAATAGTGAACTAAGTTTAATAGATCGTGAGCGAGTTATAGAAAGTTGTAAGAATGGTGAGATTGATATGCTTTATATGTCTCCTGAACTTCTGCTATCATACGATATAACTCATTTTATTGGTTTTAGAAGGCTTGGTTTGTTGGTGATAGATGAAGCTCATCTTATTACAACTTGGGGACGAGATTTTAGGGTGGATTATTGGTTTCTTGGGAACTATATAAGGAAAATGAGAAAGTATCATAGCCTTAAATTTCCTATGGTTGCGGTTACTGCAACTGCAATATATGGAGGTGCTAATGATATGGTATTTGATAGTATTGATAGTCTGGTGATGAATAATCCGCATATTTTTATTGGACAAGTGAGGAGAAATGACATTGAGTTTATTGTGAATAATTATGAGCGGTTTACTGTTAATTATGAGTCAAGCAAAACAAGTCAAACAGTCGAATTTATTAAGAGTATAAATAAACTTGGTTTTAAGACTTTGGTCTATACACCTTATGTTCGTCATATTCAACAGATTCTTAATCAAGTGAACGCTGACCAGCAAAATATCGCGACAGGATATTATGGCTCATTAGACTCATTAAATAAAGAGTTTGCTTATAGGCAATTCAAGAGTGGGGAAAGAAAAGTAATGATTTCTACAAAAGCTTTTGGGATGGGGGTCGATATATCTGATATACAAGTAGTATACCATCATGCGCCATCGGGTTTGCTGCCTGACTATGTTCAGGAAATTGGTAGGGTTGCAAGAAAAGCTGAAATAAAAGGTTTTGCGACATTGAATTATTCTTCTCAAGATCAGCGATATACTAGGGCTCTTCACGGGATGTCTGCTCTTAGACAGTATCAGATAAAAGAGATGCTGAAAAAAATTCATAAGGCATATATAAAGAATGGTAAAAATAGAAATCTTCTTTTGTCGGTAGATGATTTTGGTCATATTTTTGAAAATGCTCTTGATCTTGATCAAAAGGTTTTGACGGCTTTAATGATGATTGAAAAAGATTACTTAGCCAAAAACCGTTTTAATGTAATATTGGCGCGCCCAAAGAAGCTTTTTGTAAAGGTCTATGCGAGAGTGTCGGGTCAACATCTTGATATCCTAAAAGTTAAGTATTTAAATACTTTTAGAGTTCTTGAAGTGTCAGGAAATGGCAATAATATCATAGAGCTAGACCTAGATAAGCTATGGTATGATTTTTTTGTGAACAAAAGCTTTCCAATTCTAAAGCGGGATTTTTATGCGGGTAAATTATTTAAGGATGATGATGTTGATCTGATGCCAAAATTAAAGATTTCATTTGAGCGACTTGATAGTTTTGATAACGTCTTTAATAATCTTAATAATTTATTGAGTTCAGTTCAGGATATATTTTCAAATATAAGCGGTTTCTTTGAGAAAGATGATTTTAAGAAAAGATTGAACGATTATTTACATAATTCGGAGAAGGCTGAAAAGTTATCTAGATTTATATTGTCTTCCTATTCTGGACGGCTTATTCGCCCTGGTGTTGTTGAGTCAAATGCTTTTTTGCAAAAACGTAAAAGTATTGATGGTTATGAATACAGAGTATTTAATAATCAATACTTGGCAAGTTTTATGTCTTTGAAAAAGAGTTTAACTGATCTTTTCGGAAACGCTGACAGACCACTAGTGGAAAGGTATGTCACCAATAAAGATTCCAGTTCAGTTAATTATGTGAGGCTTGGCTACTTTTTGGAAATCCTTGAGCTAGGAACATTTGAAGTTAAAGGTGGTGAGAATCCAATGGTTTTTATTCGTATTAACGATCCTGACAGAATTGAGCGAGATTCTAAAAACTCAAGTTATTCGAATAGTCTTCTTTCAAAGACGTTGGAGAAACACTATTTGAGTAATCAAATTTATGATCACTTTTTTTTGAGAAGTTTTACAAATGCAGAGCGATGGAATTTTATTGAAGACTTCTTCTTGGGGGCAGATGTTGATACTATCCTTGAGAAATACAAGGGTGGTGAAGCAAATAATATTGATATAATTGAAACTCTAAAAAAAAAGAATTATTATTAACGGAGGTGTCTTCTGATCAAGGTGATGATTTTAATGTTAATATTTTTTATCCTAATGCTGAAAAGTATTATTTTCTCAAAGACCCATTAACAATAGTAGATGAAGGTGGGGTTAGAACAAAAAGAGTCATGGAGTGGTTAAGTGAAGATCCTGTAGCCTTTGATATAGTTAGAAAAGAAACACCTTTTAAGGTCAATAAAGATGTGTTTGATATACTGATTTCAAAGCTAAATGCCCACCACAAAGAATATGTCAAGAAAGTACTGGGGCTGAAATTTAAAATAGAATTCAAGGGATATTCTAGACCCGTTCAAGCCGCTGTTCCATATTCTACAAAGCCAGTAGATTTTTATAAGTGGTGGTGTTCAAATCAGGAGAATGTGATTATGACAATAGAGGAAAAAGTTAAGCTATTTAACAAGGTGTATTTACTAAAACCAACGGTATTGAAAAGAGAACACAAGAATCTGATAAAAAAAACATAATTACTCGGTATAGTGGTAGAAAGTTTCGTGTTTTTAATCTTGTAGTGCTCAAAGAGCCTACCGTTAACCTTGCAAAAATCAAAATATTGATATTGTTGTTCATCTGCCCTTAACGCCACAGATTACACCTCAGTTTACATAAGCTAATCCCGACACCCGTCCACATACCCCTGATTTCACGTTAATCCCATCTATAAATTGATAATCAATCCAACCCCATCCCCTCTTCGCCCCGCATCATTTCGCGCCCCGCTAACCCCAACTCAACAACACATTTGAGTTTCGAGGTGAAACGGGGCTATATTGCGGCTTAACAGTCTGGCAGGGGTACGGCGGGGGGTCGAGAGAAAACGCGGGTATCGTTGCTGGGGCAAAGCTGTGATCTGGCTTGTTAAGTCTTTTTATAATAGTGTTTTACGTGCTCTTATGATTCTTGTTATAGACAATTACGACTCGTTTACTTACAACCTTGTCCAGTACATCGGCGAGCTTGGGGCTGAGGTTTCGGTGTACCGGAACGATGAACTCACCGTCGATGAGGCGCTGGCGCTGAAGCCGGAGAAGATCGTCATCTCTCCGGGGCCGGGTACGCCTGCGGACGCGGGCATCTCCATTGCGCTCATCGACGCCGCGAAGGGCAACATCCCGCTGCTCGGCGTCTGCTTGGGCCATCAGGCCATCGGCGAAGCTCTTGGGGGCAAGGTCGTTCGCGCCGGGCAGATCATGCACGGTAAAACCTCCGAGGTCTATCACGACGGGCAGGGGATGTTCCGCGACATTCCGAACCCCTTCACGGCCACCCGTTACCACTCACTCATCGTCGAGCGACAAACGCTTCCGGCGGCGCTTGCAATCCGCGCATGGACGGAGGACGGCGTCATCATGGCCTTCGACTCGAAGGAACTCGGCCTGTACGGCGTGCAGTTCCATCCCGAATCGATCATGACCGCCGTCGGGCACGATCTCATCAGAAACTTCCTTGAAATCTGAACGCCGCATGGACGATCAGGAGCGCAAAAAGCCCGATTGGGCGGCGGGTCAGGAGCTGAAGTCTCATACGGTTACGCCGCATGGTGACGGCAGCGAGTTCATGGCCGACGGATGGCGCGTTTTCAAGATCATGGCGGAGTTCGTCAATGGCTTCGAAACCATGTCCCGCGTCGGCCCCGCCGTTTCGGTTTTCGGCTCGACGCGAGTCCGTGAGGGCGACCCGGAGTACCAGCTTGGCGAAACGATGGGGCGGATGCTTGCCGACGTTGGCCTGGCCGTGATCACCGGCGGCGGCCCCGGCGCGATGGAGGCGGCCAACAAAGGGGCGCAGAGCAGGGGAGGGGCGTCGATCGGCTTCAACATCAAGCTACCCAACCAGCAGCGGCCAAATCCCTACATCGATTACGACAAGCTCGTGACGTTCGAGTATTTCTTCGTGCGAAAGGTGATGTTCCTGAAGTACTCCCAGGCATTCATCGTCCTGCCCGGCGGTTTCGGCACGCTCGACGAGTTCGCCGAAGCGATCACCCTGATCCAGACCGGCAAGAGCCAGAAGTTTCCGGTGATCATGATGGGATCGGAGTACTGGGGCGACCTCTACCGCTGGTTCCGCAAGCGGATGCTCGAAGAGAACGGGTTCATCTCCGAAGCCGACCTCGACTTCATCTTCATCGAGGATGACCCGCTAAAGGTCATCGACATCATTCTGAGCTTCTATCCCGAAGGTTACAGCATTAACTTTTAGCCTGGAAACACGTTAGCATTCAGCGCTTCTTGTCGGTTTCCACGCCTGCGAGAGATTTTTTTAACGGAGTAAAAATTTTAGGTGCAGCGGCCTTTTATCAATGCGCTGAATTGTTTATCCTACCGTTTAGTTCACGATTGTTATTTGTGGCCCATCCGGCAAGAATCTGCCGCTCCTGCTCGGAGATGCTGACTGTCGGAAATCCCGGAATTCTGCCATGGGTTGACAGATTGGCCGTTCCGGCAACTTTTGCCACCGATTGTTCGATTTCATGCCGCGTTGCATCCGGTAACGAGCCGAAGTTCGAAAAGTTCATGGCTTTGCGGGCCTCACGGACTTTTGCGGTGACGTACCATGAGAGCGGCGCGATGTACGCGCTTCGCGGCCATCTCGTTTCACCGGAGTGGCAGTCGAAGCAGTGTGCTTCGAGCACAGCGCTGACGCTGCCGGGAATGCCCGTGGGCGTTTTCGTCTGCTGATCGATACGATCCAGCGGGATGAACTGAATCAGGAGCAAGGCGATGATGCTCCAGCCCGCGATGGTGCTCGCTCCGGTTTTGCGCTCTTGAGAGGCCATGACGTGTCGATGGATTTTTTTTAACGTTAACCTGGTTAACCTCGTTAACGAAATTTATGATAACTTAAGCCAAATGAATCGCAAGCGTTACGACTCCCATGCAGGTGTCAGTCTCGTGGTTCTATTGGTGAACAACACTCTTAAGCGAAAAAGTTAGATGATTTTTCCATGTGAAAAAGCGGTTTGGTACTATCTGCCTCAAATCAGGGCAGATCTGGCCAAGGAGCTGGTGAGAACGGGTATGACCCAGTCAAGCGCGGCCAAAGCGCTCGGCGTTACGCCAGCAGCAGTTTCCCAGTATCTGCACAAAAAGCGTGGCGGGCAGAATATCAAATCCCGCGTCTACAAGCAGGAGATTCGCAGCGCCGTGGACAAGATTCGCGATGGCGCGACGGGTGAGGAGCTGTACTCCTTCGTTTGCAAGTGTTGTCAGATTTTGAAAAAAGACGATGCGGAAGTTGGCGGTGGAAGTTGTGGTGATGTAGCAGCAGGATAAGTGTATGGCAGGAAGTAACAAAACGGTAAAAACCGGTGCTGCGCCAGCCGGTTTCAGGGAGGCGGCGCTTTTTACTCTCGTGACGATTCTCTTCGGATGCGGCATCGAAATTCTCACCTCTGGCGGCGGCATCGATGTGCCTGGCTGGCCCTTCAACCTCATCTTTCTGCTGCTGTTCGGCGGATCGATTGTCGCGGTCGCCCTGCTTTTCAGGGAGCGACCGATGGTCTCGTGGCTTGGCGGCATCCCTCTCGGGCTGAGCCTGATTATCGGTATCGCGCTGCTCTCGCTCGTTGGCGGCGTTCTGCCGCAAGAGGAGTATCCGGCGGGGTCGATCATGACCGTCTTGCGGCTGAACGGCATGTTTTCGAGCTGGCCCTTCGCGCTGGTCACGCTGATTTTCCTTATCAATCTTGGCCTGTCGCTGGTCTGGAAGACCATTCCATTCAGGGCGGCCAATCTCCAGTTCATGCTGTTTCATGGCGGCTTCTGGCTCGCGCTCTCCTGCGGCCTGCTCGGCAACTCGCAGCTCGAACGCCTCGTGGTGCCGATCTATGAAGGCAAGGCGAGCAACGTGGCCTACGACAATAAAACCGAAAAGGTGATTCATCTTCCGTTTGCGATCTTCCTCAAGGATTTTCAGATCGACGAGTATGTTGCGCAGTTCGCCCTCTACGATCCGCAGCACGACGTGGTGATCGAGCCGAAGTCTAAGCTGATGCCGGAACTCCACAAAGGGGTGAAGGCTGAATGGGAGGGGATCGGTTCGGTGACGGTGCTCGACTATTTGCCCGACGCCTTGCCCGACGCAAAGGGGATGCCGGTGCCGGTGGGCGACAAGAAGGGGGTACGGTTCGCCAAAGTGAGGATCGATGAAAACGGCAAGATTTCGGAGACGTGGATCAGTTCGGGTTCGGAAGCCTTGCAGATCAAGCCGCTCTTCGTGCCGATGGGAGGCTATTACATCGTCATGGCCGATGGCCCGCCGAAGGCGTTCAGGTCGAATGTGATGCTGATCGGCGATGGGGGCGAGCGCAAGGTGGCGAGGCTTGAAGTGAACAAGCCGGTCGATATGCAGGGATGGATGCTGTACCAGATGGGCTACGACGAGAAGGCCGGACGCTATTCGACCATGAGCCTCGTCGAGGCGGTGCGCGACCCGTGGCTGCCAGCGGTGTACCTTGGATTTTTCATGATCATGGCGGGCAACGTGTTGTATTTCTGGAAAGGCGTTAAAAAGATGGAGGAGGCATGACCCTGGTTGATTTTCCGGCTATAGCCTTCGCGGCGGTCTCGTGCTGGGTCGCGGGCAGCCTGTTGCAGATTCCGGCGAGGAGCAACAAAGCGCTCGGTACTCTTTCGTGGGTGTTCATGATAGCCGGAACGGGCGTACTCACCTGGTTTCTCACCTCCTACTGGATTGCGCTCGAACGCCCGCCGCTCCGCACGCTCGGCGAAACGAGGCTCTGGTACGCGACGCTCATTCCGGTGGTCGGCTTCATCGTCGAGTATCGTTACAAGATCGTGTGGCTCAAGTACTACTGCATGGGTCTCGCGGCGATGTTTCTCGGGATCAACTACATGCATCCCGACGTGTTCGAGAAGGCACTGATGCCCGCGTTGCAGAGTCCGTGGTTCGTGCCGCATGTGGTGGTCTACCTCGTCGCCTATGTGATGCTCGCCGCGTCGTGCGTGGCGGGATGGCACAACGTCATTCTCGGCTTCCGCAACAAGCGTTCGAGCAAGTCGGAGTCGATGTCGCACTATCTTGCCCTGCTCGGCTTCGTGCTGCTCACCTTCGGCCTGATTTTCGGGGCGCTCTGGGCCAAAGAGGCCTGGGGGCACTACTGGACGTGGGATCCGAAGGAGACCTGGGCCTTCATCTCGTGGCTCGCCTATCTTGGCTACCTGCACCTCGTGGCGCGGAAGACCGATTCGCGGAAGCTCCAGTGGTACCTCGGCCTCTCGTTCTTCGTACTGCTGGTATGCTGGTTCGGCGTGAACTACCTGCCCTCGGCGCAGAACAGCGTGCATACTTACTCGGGGTGAGCTGAGTTGTGGAATAGCAAAGGGACTTGAAGGACATCAGGGACTGAAGGGACGAAGAGGATTTTCGGATTCTCTTCGTCCCTTTTGTCGTTTTGTCCTTTCACTCCTTTTCTTTTTTTACAGCTCCACGATCAGGTGCGACTCTGTCGAGTAGCCTTCTAGCACTTTTACCAGCTCGCCGATGAGCGAGGGGCCGTATTTGTTGAGGTAATAAAAGATGTTGATGCTACGCTCCTGCGGCTTGCCTTCAGGGAAGAGGTTCAGCTCCGCCTTGTCGAGCTGTTGCAGCAGTTCGTCGTGCTTCCTTCGGCCCGCCCGCCAGGTTTTCTCTTTGATGGTTCCGATAATTTTGGCGATCTGGCCAGACGAGGCGGCGAGTGCTGGCTGCAAGGTCGGGTCCATTTTCGCGAGCGCCGGTTCCAGCGTCGCGAGCGACCTGGCGACCTCCGACTCTACCTCTGCGAAGAGCGCATCAATATCCACGCTGTCGCCGCCCGACACCATCGATTTGCGCAGCTCCTGCACGTCCCCGAAGACCGATTCGTACACCTGCCGCCGCGAAAAGCTTGGACGCCCGGTGGCTTTGAGCACCTTGTCCATCGTGCGGGCGATCTTTGGCTCGACGAGCGTGAAGCTGCCGCGCGGAATCACGAAGGGCATCACGAGGCCGAAGTGCTCGTACGCTTTGCGGAACTGCGCGAGATAGCCGATCTCGCCAGGGCCGCCGATGTAGGCGAAGGTGGGCAGCACGGCATCCTGCACGATGGGGCGCAGGACAACGTTCGGGCTGAATTTTTCGGGATGATCCTGGCAGAGTTCAATCAACTGATGGCGCGTGTAGCGCTGCCGGTCGGGCAGGACGACGAAGTTGTCCGGCGCGGGCTGTTCGATCTTCAACCGCTGGTCGAGCTGGTTGAGGTAGAAGAGGTTGACCGGGCGCGGCTTGGTTTGAGCCGGGTAGCCCATCGATTCGAGGATCGAGCTTTGCGCCACCACATCGTACGACGAGGCGGGCGCGGTTTCGATCTCCCGGCAGAGCACCTCGCTGGCGAGCTGCTTGAAGCGCGGGTCGCTGGCCGAAACGAGGATCAGCGGGTGGTCGCTGAAGAGGCGGTTCATCGTTCTCGCGAAGGCGATCTCGAAGGTGACGCCGGGTTCGTAGCAGGCGCGGAGCAGTTCGGCGATCTCCGGCTTGAACTCCGTCTCCGGCAACAGGTCGAGGAACTGTTGCATCGTCTCGCCGATGCTCACGCCGAGCAGGGTCGCTCCGGCCATCTGGTCGGCGAGGCGGTGGGCACCCTCTGCCGTGACCGTTTCGAGGCCGCCGCCGGAGAAGAGCGTGGTTGACGACGCCTCGTCGAAATCATGATCCTCGCTCTCGATCCAGAACACCGGCACGAAGTCGTACTCGGGGAAGAGCTTGCTCTGCTTGCGGGCGAGCACCACGGCGGTCAGCGCCTTGTAGATCGTGTAGAGCGGGCCGGTGAACAGACCGGTCTGCTGGCCGGTGACGATGGTCATGCAGCGCGGCGAGCGCAGCTTTTCGATCTCCCGCTGCTGCCGTTCCGAGCCGCCGAACCGCAGGTTCTGCTCCGTCAGCAGCTCCACGAGAGCCTCACGGCGGAAGTTGCGCGAGGCGAGCAGGCCGAGGTGGCGATAGTAGTCGGCATCCTTGCGGTAGTCGAGGTGGAAGCAGCTCGCGAGCAGCTTCGTTCGCGCCTCGCTTTCGGAGGTGTAGTCGCAGAAGAGGCGGGAGAAGCCCTTTTTGGGCGTCTGAATCCGCTGGTAGTCGATGAGGAAGGTGTTCACGATCTTACTTTTTGAGGCCCCAGGTTTCGAGTTCGCTGCGGAAGCGATGGTCGGTCATGTCGCAGGAGATCGGCGTGACGGCAACGTAGTTGTGCCGGACGGCGTATTCGTCCTCCGCGAGATCGCTGTCGCACAACTGGAGCGAACCGGCGAGCCAGTAGTAGGGATTGCCGTACATGTCGTGCCGTTCGATGGCCGACTCCTCCCACCGCGACCGCCCCTGCCGCGTGAAGAGCACGCCGCGAATCTCCTTTTCAGGCACGTTGGGGATGTTTGCCGACAGGATCGTGTCCGCCGGCAAGCCACGCCGGAGCGTCTCCCGGACGAGCTGCCGGGCGAACTTGGCGGCGTAGGTGAAGTCGGCGTTCTCGTAGGTTGTCAGCGAAAAGGCAAGCGACGGCACATTCTGAATCGCTCCCTCGCGGGCAGCGGCCACCGTGCCGGAGTAGAGGCTGTTCATTGCTGTGTTGCTGCCGTAGTTAATACCCGAGACGATCAGGTCGGGCTTCTTGTCGAGGATGTGGCTCAGGGCGACCTTGATGCAATCGACCGGCGTGCCCGAGACGGTATAGCCAAAAAAGCGGTTGTTTTTCAGGTACTTCCTGATGCGCAGCGGTTCGCCGAGGGTCATGGCGTGGCTCTTGCCGCTTTGATGCTCGACGGGGGCGACCACCGTCACCGAGCCGAGTTTCTTCATCGAGGCCGCCAGCGCGTGCAGCCCCGGCCCTTCGATGCCGTCGTCGTTACAGACCAGAATATGCGGTTTGGTGCGTGTCGTCAAAAGGTGCGAGGTAGAGTTTCAGATATTGTCAGAAGTCGTGGCCCAGGCTGAAGTAAAACACGGTGTTGCTGAAATCGATCCTGGCGTTATCCCTGACATCGTCGTTTTCGAACGCGAAGGGCTTGGCGACGCTGAACTGCGCCGGACCGATCGGCGTCTCCCAGACCATCCCGACGCCTGCACCCTGAAGCAGTTGATGAACGGACATCTCTGTTCGTCGTTCCCAGACGTTGCCGATGTTGTAGGAGAGCGTGAACGATGTAGGGAAAACGAGTTGTACCGGAAATTTGTAGCGCAGCATGGCTCCGGCGACGGCGATGTTGTTGCCGATCAGGTCGCTGTCCTTCAGACCGATGAAGCGGTAGCTGTAGGCGTTGCCCGTGCCGCCGAGGAAGAATTTCTCTGAAAGCGGAACCTCGTGGCTGCTGGATCCGGCCAGTGTTGTCACCTGGAGCGTGGTTTCGGGGCTGATCGAGAAGTTCTCCTCGTGGAATGCCGCCAGTTGCCAGAAACTGTCCGTATTGTTGAGAAGAGCGGAAGTCGAACTGTACCTGATGTTGGTATATCGTCCGCCTGAGGGCAGGAAAGAGCTGTCGCGATTGTCGAAGGTAAACTCTCCTCCGATGGACATCAGGTTCACATTGCCGGTGGCGAATGGTTCCGCGATCTTGTCCCTCGTGTACGAGCGGGCGTTCTGCAAAGTGAAGTCCGCCGTCAGACGGCCATTTTTGCGGATTCGCGTACCGAAGGAGGTCGTCACGCCGTAGCGCTGGAGACCGAGCGAGCGGGGTTCTCCCGTGGCCTGCAAGCCAGATTGGCCGATCAGCGCGAGCTGGCGCGTTTCAAAATCACGCTGGTCGAAGAATGCTCTCGTGAACATGGTCAAGGGCGTCCTGCCGATCCGCGGCACACTGAACTCGAGGTTGAAGCGGTTGTTTTTCGATCCCACCTTGGCCCATCCGCCGACCGAGCTTCCGGTTCCATTGAGGTTTTCGTTTCGGAAGTCGAGCAGCAGTTGCGCGTTCGACGTATCGTCATAGCGTACGCCGATGCGCAAAACGCTCGGAAGCTTCTCGTCGAGCCGGACGAGGAGCGAGCTGTTGCCGCCGTCGTCCTCTCCCGAGGGCGGTTCCGTGCTCAGAGAGACGCGATTGAATACGCCAGTGCCGTACAGGTTATCGATCGTTTTTTCGGCGTCAGCGTACCGGAACGCCCTGGTCGAGTCAACCGCCACTTCTCGCCGAACAGTCAGTGGACGGGTGAGTTTCCTGTCCTGCTCGATCCGCACGTTTTCGATTCTGCCCGGGGAGAGGCGCACAGAGAGTTTGTTACCGGTGGCGGTGACCTTTTCGATTCTGACGAGGCTGTACCCCTTTTTCCGGCAGAGGCGGATCAGCTCCTCAAGCGAGCGGGTCGCCATGGCGCTGGTGTAGAGTCTGCCGGTCACTGGCGTGAAGATGCGCTCGATCTCTTTTGCGGACACTTCGCTGGCGGGGCCGCCCGTCACCTCGACGCGCTCGATTCGGGGCAGCGGTTCGAGCACGAATGCCGCACGTTTCGAGCGGCTGTCGATCTCGGCATGAACCCTTGCGAACAGGCCGGTTTCGAGCAGTTCGTTCATGATTTTTCGGACGCGGGTTCCATTGCTCGTGATGGCTTTGGCTGTTCTCGCCTGTTCGATATATCCGGCGGAATCCGGGATGCCCTCGACGCTTTTGTTGTAGCCGGTAATATCGGTCTCTTTTTGCGGGTCGATCCGGATATTCCGTTTGATGACCGGGGCAAGCAGGCGGCCCTTGGCGTAACCGGCGGCGATGAGCTGGCTAACATCGGAAAAATCGGTCGCCTTGTGATTTTCGAGAGCGGGGGAGATGACCATATCGGCCTTTTCGAGCTGCTGCGGGTACTGAACCTGCGTCAGGATGGTCATCGCCTGGTCGGCGGCTTTCCAGGGCACGTCGATGTCGCCGCTGTCGGTGTACATTCTCCCATGCGTATCCACGGCAACCTTGTAACCTGCGTTGAACTGATCCAGCTCATCGACGGGAAGGTTGGCAACCAGACCGCCGTCGGCAAGCTTCTGCCCGTTGCGCTCGATGGGCTGAAAAAGAATCGGGATAGTGGCGCTGGCCCGCATCGCCTCCGAGAGCGGCCCCGAGGTCAAGGTGACGCGGCGTCCCGACAGCAGATCGGTGGTGACGGCTCGAAACTCCACCGGCAGATCGGAAAATGAGCGTCCGGCGTGGTAGGGGGCGTTCAGGATCAAGAGGTCGATGGTGCGGGTGAGGGTCTGCGCGGCGCTCATCGATTTGGGCACGACAAGCTTGAATTTCTTGAAGCGGATGGCGATGGAGGCGCGATCCCTGATGTTTTTCTGTTCGAGATAGGTGTTTGTTCTCTGCGCTTCGTTGTCGAGCGAAACGAGCTTCTGCCAGGGGAGCGTACGAGCCAGCGATTCGAGTTCGGATGCGGTGTAGCCAGAGCTGTACAGTCCTCCGACCAGCGCGCCCATGCTGGTTCCGGCAATGAAGTCGATGGGCACATGCGCCTCCTCCAGCGCTTTCAGCACGCCGATCTGGGCGATGCTGTTCGCGCCGCCGCCGGAGAGCGCCAGACCGACGGTTTTGCGAAGCGGGCGCATGGCCGGCGTGACTTCATAGTGGTGGTTTGGCGTGGCGAGGGTGTCGGGCCAGACGATGGTCGCAGCCCTTGCCTCGGGGAGCGGTTGCATCGCGATCACGGCAATCGAGAGCAGGAGCGCCAGCCTGATACAAATTCTCTCTCCTGAAAGAAGCTGACGGTGTCTGTGTTTGCAGTTCACGCGGGACTCCGGGTAGACCCTGTTTTTGATAAGTCGTATCGAGTTTATATTTTAAATTCCAATGTAAACTCTTTAGAGGTAATAAGAAAAAATGGTCTGGTTCAAACGGGCGATTCCGTCGATCAAGACGACGGACAAACGCGACACCCCCGAGGGGTTGTGGTCGAAATGCGACTCATGCGGGGCGGCCCTGCACAAAAAACAGCTCGAAGATCACCTCTACACCTGTCCGGATTGCGGTTTTCACTTCCGCATTGCGCCGGATATCTATTTCTCTTTTCTGTTCGATGACGGGAAGTGGGAGGAGTTCGATGCCCGGCTCAGGGCGGCCGACCCGCTCGGGTTTGTCGATACGAAGAAATATCCCGACCGCGTGCGCGACACGATGCAGAAGTCCGGCAAAACCGAGGCTTGCCGCAACGCCACCGGCAAAATGGAGGGATCGCCGCTGGTTGTCTCGGCGATGGATTTCGGATTCATCGGCGGCTCGATGGGTTCGGTGGTCGGCGAGAAGATCGCCCGCGCCGCCGACAGGAGCGTCGAACTGAACGCGCCGCTCGTCGTGATTTCACAGTCCGGCGGCGCACGCATGATGGAGGGGGCCTTCAGTCTGATGCAGATGGCCAAGACCTCGGCGCGGCTCACCCGCCTCGGCGAGCGCGGCATTCCGTTCATTTCGCTCATGACCGATCCCACGATGGGCGGCATCAGCGCTTCGTTCGCCATGCTCGGCGACCTGAACATCAGCGAACCGAAAGCGCTCATCGGCTTCGCCGGGCCGCGCGTCATCCGCGACACCATCAAACGCGACCTCCCCGAAGGGTTCCAGCGAGCCGAGTTCCTGCAAGAGCACGGCTTCGTGGACGTAATCGTTCACCGCAAGGATCTGCGTGCGCAAATCAGCAGGCTGCTCGGGCACATGGGGTGAAGAAGAAGAGGGAATGGACTTTATGGACTTTAATGGACGAATGTAATGTAAGATATGGACTTTGATGGACAGTGTAAGAGAAGAGATTTGTCTCGTCAGTCTTCGCCGTCCATCAGCGTCCATCAGTGTCCATAAAGTCCAACTGCTTGCTGCTCACGCCTCGCTATCCCACCCCATCGCCCGACTCGTCACCGGGAACTGCTCCGTAAAAATTGCCTTCACCGCGTCGGCGATGTCTCGGTGCTCTTTCTGGGTGGCGGGGTCGGTGCGCACTTCGAGGTAGTGGATCCAGCTTCGTATCGATCCCTTCATGTAGAGCCGGGTCTGGGTGCCGAGCGGCAGCAGTACGCGGGCGCACTCCTTGGCGATACCTTTTTCCAGCGCCTCTTCGTAACTCTCGAACGCGAGCCGCGCCATCTTGTCCTGCGCTTCGTCAAACCATCTCACGGTTGCCTCGTCGAGGTCGTCGAGCGAGTTCTGCCGGTTTTTCGTGTCCTGCCGTCTCGGCTGGTACTTTTCGGTGGTCTGCGCTTTGGCGTAGCGTTGTGAAAATTCCTGGAAGCAGAAGCTGCGGTGGCGGAGAATCTGCGGTGAGATGGCGCGGGAGGTGGTGATCTCGACCGTCATGTCAACCATCTCGAAGACGCTCCAGTGCTTGTTTTGGATGCAGTAGGAGAGCAGCTTTTCGTAGTCGGGCGTCTCCTGGTTCGGACTCGAAACCCGTGCGCAGTAGGCGATGAGTCCTTCAGGCGTGAGCTGGCTGTTGTCGATCTCGATGAGCGGATTGGTGACGGAGATGAGGCGTACCTGCATGGCGGTCTGGTGGTCTTGAGGATATTGGGAAGCCGCAAATATATCAAATCAAAGGAAAAGTAACTCAGACGGCGTGCCGCTGTGAATAATTTAAGGAAACGGAACCGGATTTCTGGAATTCTTGTTCCGTCTCTGTATTTTAGGTGTTCATTGCAGGACTCTGCGGAATTTGAACGTATGTTCCGGAAGAGCGTCAACAAATAAACGTGTGAAGCACATGGCAAATATCAATTTCGGATTCGACCATCACGCCAAAAAGCTCTACTCCGGAGCTATCGAACAGAGCATCAACAGCCAGCTCGTGCCGATGGTCATAGAGACCTCTGGCCGCGGCGAGCGAGCGTTCGATATTTTTTCCCGCCTCCTGAGGGAGCGCATCATCTTTCTCGGCTCGGGCATCGACGAGCATGTGGCCGGGCTGGTGATGGCGCAGCTCATCTTCCTCGAATCGGAAGACCCGGAACGCGACATCTACATCTATGTCAACTCGCCCGGTGGCAGCGTTTCGGCGGGCCTCGGCATCTACGACACGATGCAGTACATCCGCCCCGACATCGCGACGGTCTGCGTCGGCATGGCGGCCAGCATGGGCGCGTTCCTGCTCGCCAGCGGAACGACCGGCAAGCGGGCTTCGCTGCCGCACTCGCGCATCATGATTCACCAGCCATCCGGTGGCGCTCAGGGGCAGGAGACCGACATTCTCATCCAGGCCCGCGAGATCGAAAAAATCCGTCACCTCCTTGAAGACCTGCTTGCCAAACACACAGGTCAGGATGTGTCGAGAATTCGCGAAGACTCCGAGCGCGACCGCTGGATGAACGCCACCGAAGCCAAGGAGTACGGCCTGATCGACCAGATTTTCGAAAAACGTCCCGCGCCTGCCAAAGAGGATTGACAGGCTTCGACCTACGGATTATGATGATTTTCGGGCGCTCTCTTTCAGGTGAAAAGGGGGCGCCCGTCACCTTCAATCAGTTTTGAACCATACTCATGAGTGACCATTCCGCGCAGAATCTCGAAAAAACCTATAACCACCACGAAGTCGAAGAGCGCTGGCGAAGCGCGCACTGGGAGGCGCTCGGCGCGTTCCACGCCGAAAGCTCGTGCGTGCGCGACGATGGCGCGATGCCCTACACCGTGCTGATGCCGCCGCCGAACGTCACCGGCAGCCTCACGCTCGGCCACGTGCTGAATCACACGCTTCAGGACATTTTCATCCGCCACGCCCGCATGACGGGCAAGGAGGCGCTCTGGCTGCCTGGTACCGACCATGCAGGCATCGCGACGCAGACGGTGGTCGAGAAGCGGCTGCGCTCGGAGGGGGTCACCCGCCACGATCTCGGGCGGCGCGATTTTCTCGACAAGGTGTGGGAGTGGCGCGACGAGTACGGCGGCCTGATTCTGCGCCAGCTCCGCAAGCTCGGCATCTCCTGCGACTGGCGGCGCAACCTCTTCACGATGGACGAACGCGCCTCCGAGGCGGTCATCAACGCCTTCGTTGCGCTCTATCGCGAAGGCTTGATCTACCGAGGTCGCCGCATCATCAACTGGTGCCCGGTCTCGCAGACGGCGCTCTCCGACGAGGAGGTGATCATGAAGTCTCGTCGCGACCAACTGGTCTACGTCAGCTATCCGCTCGCCAAGGATCCGTCGCGTTCGATCACCATCGCCACCGTGCGACCGGAGACGATTCTCGCCGACGTGGCTATCGCGGTCAATCCGAACGACGAGCGTTACCGCGACCTCATCGGCGAGCTGGTGATTGTGCCGGTCGCCGGACGCCACGTGCCGGTCATCGCCGACGACTACGTCGATATCGAGTTTGGGACCGGCGCATTGAAGATCACTCCGGCGCACGATCCGAACGACTACGAGGTGGCCAAACGCCACAACCTTCCGGCCTTCTCGGTGGTCGGCAAGGATGGCCGCATGACCGACGAGAGCGGCTACGCGGGTCTGGATCGCTTCGAAGCTCGCGAAAAGATCATCGCCGATCTTCAGGAGCTGGGCCACATCGTCAAGGTCGAGGAGTACGAGCACAACGTGGGCTACTCGGAGCGGGCCGACGTGGTGGTCGAGCCATATCTCTCGGAGCAGTGGTTCGTGAAGATGAAGCCGCTGGCCGAACCGGCGCTCAGGGCGGTCAACGACGGCGAGATTCGTTTCCACCCGGAGCACTGGATCAGCACCTACCGCCACTGGATGGAGAACATCCAGGACTGGTGCATCTCGCGCCAGCTCTGGTGGGGCCACCGCATTCCGGCGTGGTACGACGAGAAGGGCAACGTCTGGGTCGCCTCCTCGTACGACGAGGCCTGCCATCTTGCGGGCACCGACAAGCTCGCCCAAGACGAGGATGTGCTCGACACCTGGTTCTCGTCGTGGCTCTGGCCGCTGACCACCCTCGGCTGGACGGGGCTGCACAGCGACAACGACGATCTCCGCGCCTTCTACCCGACCGACACGCTCGTCACCGGTCCGGACATCATCTTCTTCTGGGTTGCCCGCATGATCATGGCCGGTATGCACTTCCGGGGCGACGTGCCGTTCCGCGATGTCTACTTCACCAGCATCATCCGCGACATGAAGGGGCGCAAGCTCTCCAAGTCGCTCGGCAACTCACCCGATCCGCTCAAGGTGATCGACGCCTATGGCACCGACGCTCTGCGCTTCACCATCGTCTATATCGCACCGCTCGGACAGGATGTGCTCTTCGGCGAGGAGAAGTGCGAGCTTGGGCGCAACTTCGCCACCAAAATCTGGAACGCCTCGCGCTTCGTCTTCATGCAGCGCGAAAAGCTCTTCGCCACCCGCGAGGAGTTCGTCGAAGCTTTCGCGGGCTTCACGCCCGACCGCGCCCTCTTGTCCTCCGCCGGACTCTGGCTCCTGTCGCGCTACAACGCCATGCTCGAACGCTACCATCAGGCGATGAAGAGCTTCAGGGTGAACGACATGGTGAAGATTGTGCACGAGTTCTTCTGGGGCGACTACTGCGACTGGTACGTCGAGGCGTTGAAAAGCGAGCTGGCGGGCGAAAGCTCCGAAGAGCGCTCGCGCCACGCGGTCTGCCTGGCCGTCTCGGTGCTCGAAGGGGTGCTCAAGGCGCTGCATCCGGTGATGCCTTTCATCACCGACGAAATCTGGCACGCCATCGCCCCACGCGGCACGGACGAAACCATCGCGAAAACCGCCATGCCGCAACCCGATGCCGCGTGGACAGCGGAGGATGCTGCCGCGTTCGACCTGGTGCGCAACATGGTGTCGGAGATCCGCAGCCTCCGCTCGGCCTTCAACGTGCCGCACGACCTGCGGGCCAGCGCCGTCATCCGGGCCTCCGGCGAAGCGCTCGCCGCGCTCGAAGCGGGCAAAGCGATCTTCCCGGCGCTCACCCGGTGCGAGGTCGAGCTTGGCGACAGCATCGCCCGCCCACCCCACTCGGCTGCTTCGGTGGTGGACGGCAATGAACTATTTATCCTGTTAGAGGGGTTAATATCCTTTGAAAAGGAAAAAACCCGCCTGCAAAAGGAGATATCCAGGGTGACCTCCTACATCGAATCATTGCAGAAAAAACTCTCCAATCAGGGATTTGTGGCCAACGCTCCGGCGGAAGTTGTCGCCAAAGAGCAGGAAAAGCTCGAAGAGTCGCGTTCGCTGGTGTTGAAGCTGCAAGGGAATCTAGAAGTGCTCTCGTAAAGGAGATGTATATTTTTAGACAAAAAACGGAAAAGTCCAAATTTTTTCAGATATTCTCAGTTTGATTTCGTTTGTCCGGGATTCCACTGCCGGAGTCGATGTGATCCGGTTGGCAGGCAGTAGAGGGGGCGTTATCCCTGACAGTAACGTGAATTTCGAACGAGGATCTATTCATGAGGCAATTGAAAATAAGTAAGCAAATTACCAACAGGGAGAGCCTTTCCCTCGACCGTTATCTCCAGGAGATCGGCAAATACGATCTGCTGACGGCAGAAGACGAGGTAAAACTGACCAGGGCGATCAAGGAAGGCTACGACATGCCGGTCGATACCGTCGAGTACAAACGCGCCAAGCGGGCGCTCGACAAGTTGATCAAGGGCAACCTCCGCTTCGTGGTCTCGGTGGCCAAGCAGTACCAGAATCAGGGTTTGACCCTCGGTGACCTGATCAACGAGGGCAACCTCGGCCTGATCAAGGCGGCCAAGCGTTTTGACGAAACCCGCGGTTTCAAGTTCATCTCGTACGCCGTGTGGTGGATCCGCCAGTCGATCCTCCAGGCGCTGGCCGAGCAGTCGCGCATCGTGCGCCTGCCGCTCAACCGCGTCGGTACGCTCAACAAGATCAGCAAGGCCTACAGCCAGCTCGAACAGGAGTTCGAGCGCGACCCGAACACCAAGGAGCTGGCAAACCTGCTCGACATGGACTCGCAGGATGTGGCCGACACCCTCAAAATCGCCGGACGCCACGTCTCGGTCGATGCGCCCTTTGCGCAGGGTGACGACAACCGTCTGCTCGACGTGTTGCAGAACGACGGCCATATGCCCGACCACGGCCTGAACCGCGATTCGCTCACCCTCGAAGTGGAGCGTTCCCTCTCTGTGCTCGCGCCGCGAGAGGCCGACGTCATCCGCTCCTACTTCGGCATCGGCATGGACAATCCGCTCACCCTTGAAGAGATCGGCGAAAAGTTCAAGCTCACCCGCGAGCGTGTCCGCCAGATCAAGGAAAAAGCGATCCGTCGCCTCCGCCAGTCCGCCTACAACAAGGTGCTCAAGGAGTACATCGGAAGCTGAGATTTTCAGCGGAAACATCGTGATTCATCAAAGCCGGCGGTAGTTTCGTCGGCTTTGGTGTTTTATGGGGGGGGCGTGACGGAGCGGATCACTCCTGCCCGACTGATCCGGCGGGCTGGACGATTTCCCTCTGATTTGTCCGCGTCGTTTACATTGCACTCCATTCTCAAAGCGAATAAGCGCATTGAAGTTGGAAGAATTAACATTAGATATAGAGGCGTTCTGGATATTTCTTGATGTTTGCAGAAAAGAAAAGGTCACTATAGCCGATTTATTCTGAAAAGTGAAGAAAAAAGAGCGTGCAATCAGGAATTTTATCTAAATTTGCCTTGTTGACTGTTGCGTTTTTCCAAACTTTATCATTTCAGGCCATGGAAAAATTGCCGGAACCCTCTTCCGATAAATTCAGGGCTTACCACCTGAAGCTTCTCGACCAGCTCGAACACGCTACCAAAGGAGAACGCCATCGCGCCCGGTACGAGCTCGATCTGATGCAGAACAGTCACTTCGTCCAGGTCGGCGGTCTGTTGCATCACTATCACGATTCAGGGCCGGAAAATCCGGTCGGTACTGTCCTTTTAATTCACGGTTGGGATTGCTGGTGGATGTGGTGGCATCGCATCATCCCGGAGCTGAACGCGGCGGGTTACCGGACAGTGGCGTACGACATGAAGGGGCACGGATGGTCGGAGAACGATCCGCGAAACCGCTACCATATCTCCGATTTCGCACGTGACCTCGACGAGCTTGTCCGGACGCTGGGCCTGGTGGATGTTCATGTCGCTGCGTTTTCGTTCGGCCCGTTCGTGGCGCTCGACTATGTCAACAACTACCCGAACAGCGTCAAGTCGATGGTTTTCTTCAACTTTGGTTTCCTGCCGAACGACGAGTTCATCTCGAAGGCCGCCCCCGCAACGATCAACTTCGTTTTCAACAACCTGATGCGGAAGCTCACCTGGTGGCTGCCCGCCTACATGTTCGGTCGTTTGGCGCTGTCGAGGAATGCGATCATGATGCACGACATCAAGGTCGGCTTCGAGAGTCTCGGTTTCTGCGCCTCGGAAGCGATCGAGCAGACGACGCAGCAGATCACCGCGATGGAGACCACCGAGATGCTACCGGAGATGGTCAAAGCGGTGAAAGCACCGGTGCTCTACGTGGCGGGTGACGGCGATGTGATCATGAAACCTGAAAACGCCAAGAAATTGCAGGAGATGACCGAATTGGGCAGCTATCTCTGCGTGCCGGATTGCGGCCACCTCATCACGCTGGAGCTGCCGGAGACGGCGGCGGAGATCGTGCTACGGCACGTCGTCACCCATTCGTGAGCGAGCGGTCGGCCTCGCGCACCGCTTCGACGAACCGCCGGATCTTCAGCGCATCCTTGATGCCCGGCGCGGACTCGACGCCGCTCGCCGTATCGACGCCCCATGGGCGAACGAGGCGCACGGCATCGGCGACGTTCTCCGGCTTCAGCCCGCCCGCAAGCAGCGACCAGCCGAAGTCGCGAGTCGCGTCGAAAAGCGCCGCAGCGGTTCGCGCCTCGATGCTCTCGCCGGTGCCGCCAGCGGTGACGGGGCTGTAGGCGTCGAAGAGAAAGCTCCGGCATCCCGTGCTCCCGGCGAACTCCCGTACCTGCGACACCGCGAACTCCGGCCCTGGCCGGAAGACCCGGATCACCCGGAATCCCTCGATTCGAAGCGTCTTTTCGGCATCATACTCGTCCGAATGAAGCTGCGCCGCCTGCAAGCCGCAGTATCGGCAGAGATCGACGATCTCCTCGGGCGACTGCTCGACGAAGATGCCCACGGCGGAGACGAGCGGCGGCAGCCGGGCGATGATGGCGCGAGCGGCGTCGGCATCGATCCTGCGCGGACTGCTCCGGCTGAAGTTGAAGCCGAGAGCATCCGCCCCGGCGAGCGCGGCCTGGAGGGCGTCTTCCGTGCGGGTGATGCCGCAGATCTTGATTTTCGTCATGAAGCGTTCCGTTGTATTCGGCGGAAAAGGTCAATGCCAAAAGTAAAAAATTGTTCTGCAAAAACTCATTGGCAAGTAACGGGTTACAAAATGGAGTCTCTTCTCTTGCATTATCCGAGTCTGACATTCGTCCATTCACTCCACATTGCCCATTTCCTCTTTCCCTGAGCTGTGGTAAACGGTTCACCCGATTTCCAGTGGCTTCGTTTTGTGTTTTAAGCTATTTATCCGTATAATTCAAGCCGATTATCGCAGATCATCCGCCATCGATGGGGCGTCGCCAAGTGGTAAGGCATCGGCCTTTGGAGCCGACATTCGCAGGTTCGAATCCTGCCGCCCCAGCAAAACAGCCGGACGCCATCGTGTCCGCATACAAATCCACCGCCTTTCACGGCGAAGCCTTTTGCCCCGTGATTACCGTGTCAAGAGCATCCCGACTGAAATCAGAGCCGTTATACAGCTCATCGCCCTCCATCGCGTTGCATTTCCATTTCCGACAGTCGCGCTTTACAGGAAAACCCGTGAACCGAACCGATTCTGCCATTGAACCATGAAAGTGCTTGAACCGAACCCGATAGCGGCGCAGTTCCGTGACGCCGTCCGCCGCGAGATATGCGAGGAGAAGCTCAAGATCAACATTGTCGGTATTCTCGCCTCGACCGACCCCGCCTCGATCACCTACGCTGATTATACTCGCGCCGGTTGCGAGGATGTGGGCATTTTTTTCGATCTCAGGATGACCGAACCGGAATCGGTCCGCCAGATTCTCGAAGAGGCCAACCGCGACATCACGGTTCACGGCATCTTCGTCTACTACCCGATCTGGGGCGACGAGCGCGATGCGGAGTTGCGCGATCTGATTTCGCCGCGCAAGGATGTGGAGGGGCTGTCGCCGCACTGGATTCAGAAGCTCTACGCCAACGAGCGCTTCGATGACGAGGGGCGGCGCTTCAAGGCGATCCTGCCCTGCACGCCGCTGGCGATCATCAAGCTGCTCGAAGCCACCGATGCGTACGAACCCTACGGCCTGCCGTTCGAAGGGCGGCAGATCACCATCTTCAACCGCTCGGAGGTTGTCGGACGACCGCTCGCCTACATGCTTTCGAACGACGGTGCGCGGGTTTATTCGTTCGACATCAATGGCGGGTTTGTCGTTGACGTCAACAGCGCCGATCCTGAAGCGCGGCCCGTCACTCGGGCGGAAGCGCTCAGCCAGTCCGATATCGTCATCACCGGCGTGCCGTCGCCGCACTTCGACAAGGTGCGGGCGGAGGAGCTGAAGCCGGGCGCGATCTGCCTCAACTTCTCCTACGTCCAGAACTTCGAGCCGGAGGCCAAGGAGGCCGCGTCGCTCTTCATCCCGCGAGTTGGCCCCATGACGGTGGCCATGTGCATGAGAAACGCCCTGCAACTCTATCGCAACTACCACTATGAAGCTTGACGGCACGCTCGGTTCGACCCCGGTTTCCATCTATCTCGACACGCTCGCCAGCGCCGATCCCACCCCCGGCGGCGGCGCGGCGGCGGCAGTCACGGCGGCGCAGGGAGTCGCGCTGCTCTCGATGGTCTGCAACCTGACCATCGCCAAGAAGAAGTTCGCCGACGTGGAGCATGAAGTACGCACGATTCACGATGAGTGCGAAACCGCCCGCCGCCAGATGCTCAACCTCGGCGACCGAGACATGGAGGTGTTCGGCACGATCATGGAGGTCTACAAGATGCCGAAAGCGACGCCGGAAGAGGCCGAAGCCCGCCGCACGGCGATCCAGCTCGCGCTCAAGGCCAGCTCCGAAGCGCCGTTCGAGCTGTTCAAGCGCTGCCTCGCCATGCTCCCACACGCCGACCGCCTCGAAAAGATCGGCAATCCCTCCGTCCTCAGCGACGTTATCGTTGGCCGCTACCTGCTCGTCGCCGGGCTGATGAGCGCCATGGCCAACGTCGAAGTCAACCTCGCCAGCATCGACGATGCCGAATTCTGCAAAGCGAAGCGCGAGGTGATGCTTCCGGCGATTGGAAGTATGGGTGAGAACTGGCGGGGGCTGGCGGGGAGGTAGAAGAGGCAGTGAGGGGCGTATAGGATTTTTTCAAGTGAGCACAAGTGAATAAAATCCGTTTATTGTGTTTAGGATTCAATGAATGGTTATTATTAAGCCAATCGGCACTCCTTTGTGAATTGCTCGGGTGAAACAAGGAGGCGTTCGCGGTAACTACACGGGATCAATAAAGGAACATCGATGCAACCACTTTCTTCCATTGAGCTTGAAGCATTGCTGGATGATCTTGAATCCGATCTTGTTGAACGCAAGCAATCATTTAAAGGCGAAACTCCGAAAAAAGGGAGACAAGCCGTATGCGCATTCTGCAACGACTTGCCAAATCATAACAAACCGGGAATTTTGTTCATCGGCGCTTGTGATAACGGTACTCCATCATATGAGCCGATTACAGACGAGTTGCTGCGAACTCTCGCTGATATGAAAACCGATGGCAATATTCTGCCTCTCCCGGTGCTGACGGTGGAGAAAAGAGTACTGAAGGGGGCGGAAATGGCTGTGGTTACCGTCATGCCATCGGACATGCCACCAGTTAAATATGATGGTCGAATTTGGGTAAGGACTGGCCCCTGTCGATCCATCGCTAATGAGCAGGAAGAGCGAATTCTCAATGAAAAAAGGAGATACAAACATCTTCCTTTCGATCTTTATCCGGTTCCAACAGCACGGGTTACCGATCTTTCAAAACTGATTTTCGAAAACGAATATCTCCCGTCAGCATTTGCCTCCGATGTTCTCGAAGCCAACAACCGGAGCTATGAGGAGCGTCTCGCTTCATGCAAGATGATCGTATCGCCGGAAGATTCAACTCCGACTGTTCTTGGTTTACTTGCTATCGGGAAAAGTCCACAGGATTTCCTGCCAGGTGCGTATATACAGTTCCTGCGGATCGACGGATTCGAACTGGCTGATTCCGTTATCGATGAAGCCAATATCGGCGGCGCTCTGGTCGATATGCTTCGAAGGACTGAGGAAAAGCTGCACTCCCATAACAGAACGGCACTCGATATTCTGTCTGCGCCTACTCACCGGTCAGAAACACCCTATCCGCAGGTGGCGATCCAGCAGATACTGTACAATGCCGTGCTGCATCGCACCTATGAGAGCACCAATGCGCCGGTTCGGGTTTACTGGTTCAATGACAGAGTCGAAATCATCAGTCCGGGCGGTCCCTATGGCAATGTGACTATTGAGAATTTCGGACGACCCGGAATTACCGATTATCGCAATCCCGATATCGGAGATGTTTTGAAAACATTCGGGTTCGTTCAGGCATTTGGAAGGGGGATTGCTACAGCCAGAAAGGAGATGGAGCGAAATGGCAATCCGCCTCCGGAGTTCAGTGTCAATCAGTCAGCCATTGTCTGCATTCTGAAACGCAAGCCATGAGTACGCCGGTTCTGACTTTTTTCAATAATAAAGGCGGTGTCGGCAAGACGTCGCTGATCTATCATCTTTCATGGATGTTTGCCGCGCTTGGAAAAAGGATCGTTGTTGCCGATATCGATCCGCAGGCTAATCTTACCGCGGCGTTTCTGGATGAAGACCGGATCGACAGCCTCTGGAACGGCCAAGAACCCGGGACAACCATGTATCAATGCATCAGCCCTCTTGCCGGTATCGGGGATATCGTCAAACCAGAGCTTCAGCATATTTCGCCCAATCTCTACATGCTTCCCGGTGACGTGAGTCTTTCCAGCTTTGAAGATACCTTGTCGTCTGTATGGCCGGAGAGTATGGGGGATAACAATCTGTATCGTCCCATGCGCATCATCACTGCGTTTTGGCAAGTGATGCAGATGGCGGCCGATCAGGTTCAGGCCGACCTCATTCTCGTGGATATTGGCCCGAATCTCGGCGCGATCAATCGTTCGGTGCTCATCGCGACAAATTACGTAGTCATTCCGCTTGGTGCGGATCTGTTTTCACTGCAAGGTTTGAAAAACCTCGGACCGACGTTGAGAAGCTGGAAAGGGCTATGGCAGAAAAGGCTGGATAACTGGAATGATAATACTGAATGTAGCAGATATCCTGATTTCAGACTGCCTCAGGGGATAATGCAGTCTGTCGGTTATCTCTGTCAGCAGCACGGCGTCAGACTGGATCGTCCGGTGAAAGCCTATGACAAGTGGGTACAGCGAATACCTGAGATCTACAGAAAATCGGTATTGAATGTGATTCCTGATCAACTACCGGAACGGCAGGAAGATGACCCATACTGTCTGGCAACCATCCGGCATTATCGAAGCCTTATTCCAATGGCGCAAGAGCATCGCAAGCCGATTTTCAACCTGACTTCGGCAGATGGAGCCATCGGAAGCCATGCCAATGCCGTGCGGGATGCAAAAAATGAGTTCAAGCTTCTCGCGTCGAGGATCGCTGAACTTATCGGGATGCCGTTATAGCTCCGGTATGAACCGTGTTTGACGCCCGCCGCACGGCGATCCAGCTCGCGCTCAAAGCCAGCTCCGAAGCGCCGTTCGAACTCTTCAAGCGCTGCCTCGCCATGCTGCCCCACGCCGACCGCCTCGAAAAGATCGGCAATCCCTCCGTCCTCAGCGACGTTATCGTTGGCCGCTACCTGCTCGTCGCCGGGCTGATGAGCGCGATGGCGAACGTCGAGGTCAACCTCGCCAGCATCGACGACGCGGAGTTCTGCAAGGCGAAGCGCGAGGTGATGCTTCCGGCCATCGGAAGCATGGGCGTTAACTGGCGGGGGCTGGCGGGGAGGTGACGGGGGATTTCGGTTTCGATTTCATGGAGCACGAGTAGTTCTGGAAATGCTCTAACAGAAAATCATTCGTGCGTTCTTACTTTTGTTTTGGTTCAGCGTGAATTGGAGAAATCGACCGTTTGAGTTAGAGTGCAAAAACGGAGGAATTCACCATGCGAAAAGTGAGAAAAAACTACACCCCACAGGAAAAGGTCGCTCTCCTGAAACGG
>JAAXWU010000098.1 GCA_013334855.1 Chlorobaculum sp.
CATATAAGTCTATGCCTGAAATTGCGCCGTTCAAGGGGATTGTTTATGGCCCCGATCTGGTCGGGGATGCCTCCCGGCTCATCTGCCCGCCGTATGACGCCATTCCGCCCGCCATGCAGCAGGAGCTATACGGGAGTTCCGACTACAACGCCGTCCGGCTGGAGTTGCCCGCCGAGGAGGATCCCTACAGCGCGGCGGCCAGTCGGCTTCACGAGTGGCTGGCGTCCGGCGTGCTCGCGAAGGACGGCGAACCGGCGCTCTATCCCTGCTTCCAGACCTTCGAGGACGAGCATGGCGTGACTCGCACGCGCAAGGGACTTTTCGCGGCGCTCCGGCTGTACGACTTTGCCGAAAAGGAGGTGTTGCCGCACGAGCGCACGCTGTCGGGGCCGAAGGCGGACCGGCTGAAGATGTTCCGCGAGACCGGCGCGAACATCAGCAGCATTTTCGGCCTGTATGCCGATCCCGCCCGCAAGGTTGACGAAGCGATCAGCGCCTTCGCCGAAACGCATGAACCCTTGATCGACGCCACCTTCCAGGGGGTTCGCAACCGGCTGTGGCGCGTGACTGATCCCGATTTGATCTCCGCCGTGCAGTCGGTGCTGGCCGGGCTGAAGGTCTATATCGCCGACGGCCACCACCGCTACGAGACTGGCATCGCCTACCGGAACGAGCGGGCGGCGGCGAATCCCGCGCACACCGGGCGGGAGCCGTATAACTATATCATGGCGTATCTTACCAACATTTATGACGAAGGCCTTCTGATCCTGCCGATCCACCGGCTCGTGCACGGCTTGCCGTCGTTTGAGGCCGAGTGCTTCATCAAGCGCCTCGACAAGCATTTCACCGTCTGGGAACTCCCGGGCCACAAAGCGCTCGACGAGTTTCTTTCGGGATGCGCGAAGTGCATCTCATACGGTATCGTTCTGCCCGGCGTGACGCTTGGCATCACGCTCGACTGCAAGCCCGACGAGGCGCTTTCAACGCCGGTGCCCGAGGTGATGCGGCAGCTCGGCGTCGTCTTGCTGCACGATCTTGTCTTTGGTCAGATTCTCGGCATTTCGGCTGAGGCGACCAGCAAGGAGAGCAATCTTGTCTACGTGAAGAACGAGCAGGAGGTGTTCGATGCGGTTGCCAGCGGCAAGGCTCAAATGGGGGTCGTGATGAAGCCCACGCGGGTCAGCCAGGTGATCGATGTCGCCGCTTCCGGCGAGGTCATGCCGCAGAAGTCCACCTGGTTCTATCCGAAGGCGATGACCGGCATGGTCTTCCATTCACTGGAGAACGATGCATGAGGGGAGAGTTCCTGTCGAAATCGGCTGACGAGACCCGCGAGTACGCCCGGCGCTTCGCCTCCGGGCTGAGGCCGGGCGATGTGGTCTGCCTGACCGGCCCGCTCGGCGCGGGCAAGACCGAGTTCATGCGCGGCATCACCGAGGTATTCGGCTGCGACGAGCAACTCTCCAGTCCCACCTTTTCGCTGATGAACATCTACGAGGGATCGTTACGCGGCCAGCCGTTCGAGCTGCACCACTTCGATCTCTACCGGCTCGAATCGGAAAAGGAGCTTGATTCCGCCGGGTTCGACGACTATCTTTCGGGGCCATATCTCTCGGTGGTCGAGTGGGGCGAGCGCTTCGCTTCGCTGGAGCAGCGCTATACGCGGCGCGTGGAGCTTCTGGTTGCCGGGGAGAGTCAGCGTAAAATTGTCATAACCTGAAGCGGCTTCATGAAGATTCTTGCCATCGAGTGTACTCACGTTTTCGCCAGCGTGGCGGTCAGTAGCGGCGAGCGCGTCTTCGAGCGCCGTCTCGCGGATTGGCAGAAGACCGCCGAGTCGCTCGTGCCGCTCGTCATGCAGGTCATGGATGAGGCGGGATTGGCGGTGGCTGAACTCGACGGCGTCGCGGTCTCCTCCGGCCCCGGCTCCTTCACCGCGCTGCGCATTGGCATGTCCGTCGCCAAGGGGATCGCCTTCGGCGCGAGCCGTCCGCTCGTGCCGGTGCCGACCATGCTCGCAATGGCCGAAGTCGCCACTGAGCATACTACGTCAAAGCATATTGTGCCGGTGATTCCGTCGAGGGCGGGCGAGTATTTCTATTCGATTTTATCAGTGGAGGATGGAGCGTTTTCGGAAGTCGAAAGCTCGCGCTGCATGGTCTCCGAACTGGCCGAGCGCCTTGCCGCTTTGTCCGGCAACCTCGCCATTGTGAGCCGCTCGGCGGACATCCTCGCCGACGAAGTCCCGTCACTATCGCCGCACCTCATCGCAGCCTCGTTTTTCAGCGCCGCCTCCCTTCTCGGTCACGCTGAAAACTCGCTGGCTGAGGGCGCTGCCGGAACCGCCGCCGGGACGGAGCCTGACTACCGCCAGACCTTCACCCCCATGCAGCGGCGCGGCTGAATCGCTTTTTGCCTGTCGTTTTCTCCATGCCGGAATCGTCCATCCCAGCCGCCTTGACAATTCGTGACAAGCTGATTAAATCAGGCGGGCAATAGTGCAATATTGCTATATTGACATGCGGGAACGCTTCCCGCGTGAAGGATTATTTATCATTAAAATGGTTATCTATGTCCCGTTCGGAACATGAGGCTGCTTCCGGCGTTGAAGCCCGCGAAGTGGCAATGAGTGAGTTGCTTGCCAGGAGAGTTGCGGAGTTGTCGCTTGAAAAGAAGGGTGAAGATGTCAAGATTCTCGATCTCCGCGGACTGACGAGCATGACCGATTTTTTTGTGATTATCACCGCCGACTCGGAGCGTAAAGCCAAGGCGGTAACCGACTATATCGTCGATGAGATCAAAGAGGAGGGAGAGCGCCCGATGCACGTCGAAGGTCTTTCTACGCTGCACTGGGTGCTCGTCGATTATGTCGATGTGGTCGTGCACGTTTTCCAGCCCGAGGAGCGCAAATTTTACGATCTCGAATCGCTCTGGTCTGACGCGCCGGTCACGGTCGTCACTGCGCCAGAGCCTTCGGAAGAGCCGGAGTCGCCGGAAGAGTGATGCTTTGCATCCGGGTGTTTCGGAGTTTCAGGTTTTATAAGCTATTTCATACATTACGCCATTGTTTTTCATGGTAACTCAAAGTCAGGGTATCGATTATGCAGCGTGAGAAGATATTGCCGATCAGCATTGAAGAGGAGATGCGGGGCTCCTATCTCGATTATTCAATGTCGGTCATTGTCAGTCGAGCGCTTCCCGATGTCCGTGACGGCCTGAAGCCGGTGCACCGTCGTGTGCTCTATGGTATGCACGAGCTTGGCCTGCAGGCGGGCAAACCGCACAAGAAATCGGCCCGTATCGTCGGTGAAGTGCTCGGTAAGTACCATCCGCACGGCGACACCGCGGTGTACGACAGTCTTGTGCGCATGGTGCAGGACTTTTCGCTACGCTATCCGCTGATCGACGGCCAGGGCAACTTTGGTTCGGTCGATGGCGACTCCCCGGCGGCGATGCGTTACACCGAGGTGCGCATGAAGGCGATCGCGGGCGAGATGCTCAAGGATCTCGACAAGGAGACGGTTGATTTCTCACTCAACTTCGACGATTCGCTCGAAGAGCCGACGGTGCTTCCGGCGGCGATTCCGAACCTGCTCGTCAACGGCGCGTCGGGCATCGCCGTCGGCATGGCGACCAACATCCCGCCGCACAACATGCGCGAGGTGGTCAGCGGCCTGATCGCGCTCATCGAGAATCCCGAGATCGAGATCGGCGACCTGATGAAGCATGTCACCGCGCCCGACTTCCCGACCGGCGGCATCATCTACGGCTACGAAGGGGTCCGTCAGGCATATCTGACGGGGCGCGGCAAGGTGGTGATCCGCGCCAGAGCGCTGGTCGAGGTGACGCAGAAGAATGGCCGCGAGTCGATCATCGTTACCGAACTTCCCTACCAGGTCAACAAGGTAAGGCTGATCGAGAAGATCGTCGAACTGGTGCACGACAAGAAGGTCGAGGGAATCGCCGACATCCGCGACGAGTCCGACCGCGAAGGCATGCGCCTCGTCATCGAGCTGAAGCGCGACGCCGTGGCCAAGGTGGTACTGAACAACCTCTACAAGCACACCCCGATGCAGGACACCTTCGGGGTGATCATGCTCGCGCTGGTGGACGGAGTTCCGCGCATCCTGAATCTCAAGGAGATGATGCAGTACTACATCCGTCACCGCAACGAGATCGTCCTGCGCCGCACGCAGCATGACCTGACGGCCGCCGAGAAGCGTGCGCATATTCTTGAAGGTCTCAAAATCTGCCTCGATAACCTCGACGAGGTGATCTCGACGATCCGTCAGTCACCTGACGCTACGGCTGCGCAGAGCCGCCTGATCGACCGCTTCGGCCTCTCCGAAATCCAGGCCAAGGCGATTCTCGAAATGCGCTTGCAGCGCCTGACAGGCATGGAGCGCCAGAAGATCGATGACGAGTACCGGGAAACGCTCGCGCTCATCGAGGAGCTGAAATCGATTCTCGAAAGTCCGGCAAAGCAGATGGAGATCATCAGAACCGAGTTGCTGAAGGTCAGCGAAGTATACGGCGACGCCCGCCGCACCGAGCTGCGTCCACAGGAGGGGGACTTCTCGATCGAGGACATGATCGCCCAGGAGGATGTGGTCATCACCATCACGCACGACGGCTTCATCAAGCGCTTCCCGGTGTCGGGCTATCGCCGCCAGAATCGCGGCGGGCGCGGCGTGGCGGGCGCGCAGGCGAAGAACGAGGATTTCATCGAGCACATGTTCATCGCCTCGACGCACAACTACATTCTCTTCTTCACCACCGCCGGTCGCTGCCACTGGCTCAAGGTTTACGAGATTCCCGAGGCGGGACGCTCCGCCCGAGGCCGTTCGCTGGCCAACATCATGGAGCTTCCGTCCGGCGAGAAGATCAGAACTTATATCAATATCAGGAACTTCGACGATCCGCATTTCATCATCATGGCGACAGCCAAAGGAATCGTCAAGAAGACCGATCTCACGCAGTATTCCAATCCGCGCCGCACAGGCATCAACGCCATCCGCATCGAGGAGGGCGACGAGCTGATCGACGCACGTCTCACCGATGGCGATCACCAGATCATTCTCGCCAAAAGCTCCGGCTACGCCGTTCGCTTCCCCGAGTCCGAGGTTCGCTCGCAGGGGCGCGACACGGTTGGCGTGCGGGGCATCACGCTCGACGACGACGAACGCTGCATCTCGATGGTCACCTCCAAGCGCAACGACACCTCCCTGCTTGCCGTCACCGACAACGGCTACGGCAAGCGCAGCAAGGTCGAGGATTACCGCATGACGCGGCGCGGCGCCAGAGGCGTCATCACCATCAAGGCGCACGAGAAGATCGGCAACCTGGTCAGTCTGCTCGACGTGAACGATGAGGACGACCTGATCATCATCACGACCAACGGCATCGTCATCCGCCAGCACGTCTCCGATCTCAGGGTGCTTGGCCGCAACACCTCAGGCGTCAGGCTCATCAGGCTCGACGCGGGTGACCGGATTTCCGCCACGGCGCGAGTGCCCAAGAGCGACGACGACTCGGCGACCGAGCCGCTCGGCGATGGCGAGGATGGACAGATGGATCTGTTCTGATCGTGAATGAAGAGGGAGTATTCGAAAAGAATCTGACTGTTATCACTTAATTATTATCTGAACGTATGGCTCGCCCGAAGAATGTAAAGCATATTTTCGTCACCGGTGGCGTGATCTCCTCTCTTGGCAAGGGCATCCTCTCCGCCTCTCTCGGCTTTCTGCTCAAGTCCCGCGGATTGCGCGTGGCGATCCAGAAATACGATCCCTACATCAACGTCGATCCCGGCACGATGTCGCCCTACCAGCATGGCGAGGTGTACGTGACCGACGACGGTGCGGAGACCGACCTCGATCTCGGCCACTACGAGCGCTTCCTCGACGAACCGACCTCGCAAGCCTCGAACCTGACGATGGGGCGCGTCTACAAGTCGGTCATCGACAAGGAGCGGCGCGGCGAATATCTCGGCGGCACGGTGCAGGTCGTCCCTCACGTCATCGACGAGATCAAGGAGAAGATGAATGACCTGGCCAAGAACAGCAACCTCGACGTGCTCATCACCGAAATCGGCGGCACGATTGGCGACATCGAGTCGCTTCCCTTCCTCGAAGCGATGCGCCAGCTCAAGCTCGAACTGGGCGAACACAATCTGCTGAATATCCACCTCACCTTCGTGCCCTACATCAAGGCGGCCAGCGAGCTGAAGACCAAGCCGACGCAGCACAGCGTCAAGATGCTGCTCGAAACCGGCATCCAGCCCGACATTCTGGTCTGCCGGAGCGAGAAACCGCTCTCGAAAGAGATCAAGAACAAGGTCGGCCACTTCTGCAACGTGCACGATCAGGATGTCATCGGCCTGAACGACTGCGACACGATCTACGAAGTGCCGCTCATACTCCTCAAGGAGCAGCTCGACCAGCGCGTCATGAAAAAGCTCGGTTTGAAGAAGTTCCGCGAACCCAATCTGGAGTACTGGAAGAGCTTCTGCGAGAAGGTGAAGCATCCCAAAGACGGCGAGATTGTCATCGGCGTGTGTGGCAAATACACCGAGTATCCAGACGCCTACAAATCGATTCTCGAATCGTTCGTTCACGCCGGCGCGAGCAACGACGTCAAGGTGACGGTCAAGATGCTCCGGGCCGAGGACGCTGAGAATCCGAAATTCAATATTGCCAGCGCCTTCGAGGGGATCAGCGGCCTTTTGGTCGCGCCCGGCTTCGGCGACCGCGGCATCGAGGGCAAAGTGCGGTTCGTGCAGTACGCACGCGAGAACAACATTCCCTTCTTCGGCATCTGCCTCGGAATGCAGTGCGCCACCATCGAGTTCGCAAGGAACGTCTGCGGCCTTCAGGATGCCAACTCCACCGAATTCAACAAGCGGGCGCGTTTTCCGGTCATCGACCTCATGGAGCACCAGAAAAAGGTCAAGGAGAAGGGCGGCACCATGCGTCTCGGCAGCTATCCCTGCATTCTCAAGGAGGGATCGAAAGCGTACGAGGTGTACAAAAAATTCCTCATCAACGAGCGCCACCGCCACCGCTACGAGTTCAACAACCAGTTCCGCAAGCTGCTCGAAGAGAAGGGGATGATTTTCTCGGGAACCTCCCCGAACGGCGATCTGGTGGAGATTGTCGAACTGAAGGATCACCGCTGGTTCGTGGCCGTGCAGTTCCATCCCGAGCTGAAGTCGAGGGTGCTGAAAGTGCATCCCCTTTTCGACGGCTTCGTCCACGCCGCCAAAGAGTTCGCTCAGGGCAAGCGCCAGCTCTCGCTTGAAGTCGAAATGCCAAGGCTGAGCACCACGGAGATGGAGGCATAGGCTTGGCAGCACAGCATAATGCACAAAAGGGCGCGAGAGCGCCCTTTTGGCGTTTAAAGAGCACGGACATTCACGGACATTCACGGACGGGCACGGACATTCACGGACGGGCACGGACATTCACGGACTGACATGGACATTCACGGACTGACACGGACTGACACGGACTGACACGGACATTCACGGACGGTGAGCCCCGTTCCTGCCGTCCGTGCCCGTCTGTGCTCGTCTGTGGCCGTCCGTGTTTGTCCATCCAGTCCGTGTTCGTCCAAGCCGGTTCACGAAGTTCACGCTGTTCTCGAACTTTTTTTCATGAAAAAGAAAGATTTTCGAAGAATTGATTTGGAAGTGTGGTAGTGGAGTGGTACATTAGGAGCCTTCACTTGAGACGGC
>JAAXWU010000008.1 GCA_013334855.1 Chlorobaculum sp.
GCGCCGCACAATGTGATCATGGATCCGCCCTTCACCAAGCTCGACATTCTGATCTGCCGCAACCTCCTTATCTATATGGAGCCGCAACTTCAGAAGAAGCTGCTGCCGCTCTTCCATTACAGCCTCAATCCGGGCGGAATGCTCTTTCTCGGAAGCGCCGAGACGGTCGGCCAGAACGGCCATCTGTTCGACCCGCTCGACAGCCATTGCCGCATCTTCCGCCACATTCCGCAGGGCGTTCGGCTCTCGCCTGTCGATTTTCCTGCGCCGTTTGCTCTTCCTACGCAGGACGCGGCGAACCTGCCGGACGTGCCTCTCAAAGGGAACGGCTCCGAACTCAACATGCAGGTGATCACCAATCAGCTCCTGCTCCAGCATTTTTCGGCGGCGGCGGTGCTGACCAACAACGAAGGCGATATCATTTTCATCAGCGGTCGAACCGGTAAATACCTCGAACCGGCGGCTGGCAAAGCCAACCTGAACGTCTTCGCCATGGCCCGCGAAGGGCTTCGTTACGAGCTGAGCCTGCTGTTCAACAGCGTGCTCCGCCAGAAGAAGGAGATGAGCAAAAAGGGGCTGACCGTCGGCACGAACGGAGGGACGCAGAGCGTGGACTTGACGGTCAGACCTGTCGATAAACCGGACTCACTCAAAGGCACCGTGCTGATCGTTTTTGCCGATGTCGCCGCAAAGCATTCCGGCGCAGGCCATCGCCCTGCCGTGCTTGTGGAGGAGGGCGACGGACGGATCAAGTCGCTCGAAGATGAGCTCCGGCAGACGAAGGATGAGATTTTCACCATCCGCGAGGAGATGCAGACCTCGCAGGAGGAGCTCAAATCGACCAACGAGGAGATGCAGTCGGCCAATGAGGAGCTGCAAAGCACCAACGAGGAGCTGACCACCTCCAAGGAGGAGATGCAGTCACTCAATGAGGAGCTGCAGACGGTCAACCAGGAGCTGCAATCGAAGGTGAGCGACTTGTCGCAGGCCAACAATGACATGAAAAACCTGCTGAACAGCACCGACATCGCGACCCTGTTCCTCGACGACGAACTCAACGTGCGCCGCTTCACCACCCGCACGGCCACGCTGATCAAGCTGATCCCGAGCGACGTCGGACGTCCCATCACCGACATCGTGACCGATCTGGAGTATCCCTCGCTTGCGGATGATGCCCGAGGCGTGCTGCAGAATCTCGTCTTCAGCGAAAAGCAGGTGACGACCAGAGACGGGCGGTGGTTTACGGTGAAAATCATGCCCTACCGCACGCAGGAAAACCGGATCGACGGCCTGGTCATCACCTTCAACGACATCACCGCCGCCAAGCAGTTCGAAGAGAGCCTCCGGTTGAGCGAACAGACCTGCCGGTTTCTGCTCATGGCAAACCCGCTTGGAGCGCTGCTTCAGAATGCGGATGGAAAAATCGTGATGGCCAATCGCGAAGCCGAGCGCATTACGGGCATCTCCATGGAGGAGCTTAGCGGCAAGACGATGGCGGAGCTTCGCTGGAACCTCTTCCGCGAAGATGGTTCGGCGCTGCCGCCCGCCGAGCATCCCTCGATGATCGCGCTGCGCTCCGGCAAGCCAGTCAATGGCGTCGTGATACGGTTGGAAATGCCGTTCGGAACGTCGCCCAAATGGATCAGGCTCAGCGCCGTTCCGCAGGTGCCGGATGGCTCGGCACGAACCTTTCACGTCTTTACGACGTTTGTTGAAATCATCGCTCCCGGCTGACCTCAGACTAACCATCTCATTCTGGAGAAAAGCTCATGGAAGAGAACAAACCGAACACCGGCGATTTTTCCGAACTGCGTCGTCGGGCCGAAAAGCATCTTCCCGAACGGCACGACGACAATCCTCCGGTATCCGCCTCGGATGGCGATCTTCGACGCCTCATCCATGAGCTTTCGGTGCATCAGATCGAGCTTGAGATGCAGAAGGACGAGTTGCAGCAAACGGCTCAAAATCTTGCCAAATCCCGCATAGAGCTGCAAGAAGCGCTGAATCGATACACGGATCATTATGATTTCGCCCCCGTCGGCTACATAACGATGGCGCATGACGGCAAGATACTCGATGCGAATCTGACGGCGGCCAAACTGCTCGACGTCGAGCGAGGCGTTCTGAAAGGGTTGCGATTCGCCGGATTTGTTGCCGATGACGATCTTCCGGGTTTCAACGCTTTTATGGAGGAGGTGTGCAAAACCAGCACCCCTGGCAACTCCCAGCTCAGGCTCCGCAATGCCGGAGAGCAAACCGAGCTGAAAACTGTCCGCATCGATGCCGCAGTCAGCGCCAACGGAGAGATGTGCCGTCTGGCCCTCTCCGATATCACCCGTCAGAAAGAGATCGAACTCGAAAACACCATTTTACAGGAGAATCTGGCCCAGGCGCAGAAGATGGACACCATCGGCAGACTGGCGGGCGGCATAGCGCACGATTACAACAACATGCTCGCGGCCATCCTCGGCAATGCGGAGCTGGCGCTGCGCAAGGCAGACCCCGACCACCCGATGCGCAAGGAGCTCGAAGCGATCGTCAAGGTGGCGCAGCGTTCCGCCGAACTGACCCGGCAACTGCTCGGCTTTGCAAGAAAACAGGACATATTGCCGAAAATCTTCCTCTTTGACTCAGCGGTCGATTCATCACTCGGAATGCTGCGAAGATTGATCGGCGAGAATATCGTTGTCGACTGGCAGCCCTCAAACGAGCTGTTATATGTCAAAATGGATCCTGTGCAGATCGACCAGATACTCATCAACCTCTGCGTCAATGCTCGCGATGCCATAACCGGCAGCGGTCGAATCACCATCAGGACGGAAAACGTTCATCTCACGTCAATGGAGTGCAACCGTGCCAACTGCTGCAATAAACCTGGTGACTATGTGAAGCTTACCGTGACGGATACCGGAACCGGAATCGATAAACTGACCCTGCCGCATATTTACGAACCATTTTTCACCACCAAGGAGCTTGGAAAGGGTACGGGACTCGGCCTTTCGACGGTCTATGGCATTGTCAAGCAGAATTTCGGCTGTCTCGAATGTACGAGCGAGCCTGGTAAAGGCACCTCGTTCATCATCTATCTTCCCCTGTACAGCAAGGTCGTATCCGGCGAAGAACAGCTCCCGCCGGTCAAAGAGGTTTCGAGCGGCACAGAAACGATCCTGATCGTGGAGGATGAGCCGGATATTCTTGAGCTGGTCAAGGACATTCTCGAATGGAGCGGATATTCGGCCCTTACAGCCCTGACCCCCTCGGAGGCTATCCGTAAAGCGACAGAACACCCATGCATCAGATTGCTCCTGACCGATGTCGTCATGCCGGAGATGAACGGCAGCGAACTTGCCCGGAAGCTCAAAACGAAGATTCCGAACCTGAAAATCATATTCATGTCAGGATATACGGCTGACGTTATTGCCGGGCACGGAACGCTCGATGACGATCTCAATTTTATCCAGAAACCATTCTCCGTGGATAATCTCATCAAGACAATCGATAAAGCGCTGAAATCCTGGCAGCCGCTCTGAAACGGAATGAAAGGCTGTCAAGTCAAAACCAAACAGCCTTGTACTTTCCCCGTCATTGCGAGTCACCCGTATCCGGCCCGATGCCGCACACGGACCATGAACACTGCACTCCATCGCGATGACTGGATAATGTGAGGCTTGTTTTGTCTGTCATTCTGAGGAGGCTTGCCGACAAAGAATCCAGTTTTTTCGAATAGCACTGAGGCGTTTCGACTGGATTCTTCTCCCGACAAGTCGGGATCAGAATGACAGAATACCTACAAGCAAAGCAAATATTCGGTAATAACATGCATGTTCATGGAAAGGAGCAAAGCGACGCGGCAATCCATACGAAATCAGTGAAGGCAGTTAAAGATGGATCGCCACGCTCCTCGACCTGTCGGGACTCGCGATGACCTCTCTCCGTCATTTTATTGTTGACGCACCAACAGGTTTCTTAACACCATTTTCTGCGAGTAAAAAGTCTATGCTCGCCCAGCAAACGCGCATCTGTTTCATTCAGACTTTTTAAATGACCATCGTCGCAGAGAAAAGAATACAGCGAGCAATAAACAGATCGTGATACTCAATGGTTCAGATACAAATGAGGTTGCAAATGCGCCGCTATAAAGCAAAGGCCCAAAACGATAATGTCTCGTAATCTGTAATGCCTCATCTTTTTTTGCCAGCAATGCTTCTTTGGACAACAAGTTAATCGATACATGTCTCCACAGAATATCGAACGAAAGTGAAATGGCAAGAAATACTCCCGTATAAAAAGAGGCCGCCACTCTTGCATCGCGATGAAGCAGGTACTCGGACAATAATGCCGTCGGAAAAGGTATAAACGTTACAAACAGGAGCAGTAATCCATTAAAGTAAAACAGCCCGTGATCATACCTGGTGATTAACGAAAATATCCAGTGATGATGAACCCATATCACGAGAATCGTTGCAAAACTGGTCAGATACGCCAGATAACTCGGCCATATCTCAAGTAACGCCCACATCAGGCCAATCCGGTCAACATGCTCATGACTCGGAATCTTCACTTCAATAACAAGCAATGTAATGGCTATTGCAAAAACCCCATCGCTAAACGCCTCGATGCGGACTGTTTCATTTCGTTCTGTCATGGTAATTCCAATTGTTTTGCATCAGCAGAAAGTGGAGAATCGGGCTTGCTGAGTTAGTTGGTTGATGGTGACTGCTGTTGACGTAATTTGTTTGGCATCATGGCTCGGCCTCATTTCCCATCGGTTTTGTTTGCGGACATCTCTGGCGGCTTCGAGTTTTTGATCGCGTTCCTTGAAAATCTGAGCGTCCCGGCCTTCCAGTTTGTCCTTCGGAGCAATATAGCCAATCGCACTGTGCAAGCGCACTTCGTTTTAGCACCGGACGTACTCGGCAATCTGATTCCTTGCCTCTTCGAGCGAGAGCACCACTTTCGGGCGGATGCATCAAGCAACGGCATCAGCCTGTTCAATGGGGAGAGCGCATGTTACCGGAATACCCGTCGTAAAATCGGCCTTTTACGGTGAGTCTGGATTGACCTTCGAGACTTCGATGCTTTTGACCGTTTTCACGTGGCGCGGGCCGTTGGATCGGTCGTTTTCGCAGAAGATCACGAACGGGCCGTTTTCTTCGACCGGTTTGCCGTTTTCCTCGAATACCAGCCACGTGGCGTCGCCAGCCATACCATACAACAGCTCGTTCATCGTGAAGATGACGTTGTAGTCGTCCACCGAGCGCACAAGCGTGTAGTATTCGCCGCGCTGGCGAGGGTTGGGCATGACAACTTTGGCCGAATCGAGAACGTAGCGCAACAGCACGCCTTTGAAGCTCTTCATAGTCTGCTTGGTCTGGCCAGAATCGCAAACAATCGCCGTTGCTCCTTTTTCGACCGGCTTCATCCGCCCGAGCGATTCGACGGTGAGGGTGAGCGGATGCTCCACCAGCCCGAAGACTTTGACCTCGCCGGAGCCTGACGGCACGGTTTCGGCGGCGCAACCTCCGCGCCGCTGATCGTCAACTCATGGACGGCGACCGGCGCATCGAACCATGCGTTTGTCCGGCTCTCTGCTGGTGGCGACGTGAGTCTGTCAAAATCAGTCGCCCTCAGACTCAACCTGTCGCAGACGATCAATCAGCCCGGCGGCAATGACTTTTTCTACGACGGCGGCCTGAACGTCACCTTCTGACCACTCGCATGAAGGCAACGGCGGGCATAAATCGCTCCAGCGGTTATATGAAACAAGCCAGCTGTTCGCCGCAATCAAAGATTTCGATTCTTCAGCACACCACGTCGATGAGATTGAAGTCGAATCAGAAAAACGTTTTGGGAGGAGAGCATCTAAAACTAATTAGTCAACTATCAATCAGGAATTAAATATTATTCTGATCATTGAATTCAATTATTTGACACGACAAAGAATCAAGCTTATCATATTTCAAATAAAGGGAATATTTAATTGCAATATCTTCTTTCAGATAACCAAACCTATCGATATTATCCGGGCACAAATCAATCATGAAGTAAACTTTATGGCATCTTTCTAAATAATACGGCCTTAGATTTCGTATTGATGCTTTTACGACACTAATTGAGTATTCCGCACCAACTCTTCTCAACTCATTACATATATATTGTGCCTGCTTTTTAATCGCTTTTGAAGAATTATGATCTTTCATAAAACCATCAAAGGTGAGCTTAAAGATATACTCAGCAGTGACAAAGTTTATGGCACCTTGTTGCGGTTTATGAGATTGTAGTGATTCAAGTGCAAGTGACCCATTGGGAACGTCCTGCTTTCCAGTATTTTCAATCAAGGTTTTGTAGTAGCTGAAAAATGATTTCTGTAATTCTTCTGGAAGAATTGCTTCGCTTGGCGCAAGCATTCCCCAAAAAGGTGCTCTCTGATAAGCATAAACACTGAATGACATTTCAAGGGCAAAACATGCAGCTAAAACAATTAAGAGATTCAGACCCATCACTTCATTAATCGGCTGTAACAACTCATATAATTTCTCCCATGATATAAAATCCTTATTACTCAAAACAAGACCTTTCCTCTCATCATCACCATGACACTCAATGTGTATAATCGGATAAAGCCCTTTCTCTTGAACATCCGCATACAAACCTTTCAACAACGCGACCAACTCCATCTCAGACGACACTCGATCAAATGAAATTATAAACCTCTCATTATTAGCTATATTTATAGGTATTATATCATCATACAGCTTTTTACCAGTTTTCATCTCCCCATTGGGTATTGACTCTATTATGGCAATTTTATTAAAGTTACATACTGATAAAGACATCATATCTGGTTTAAGTACACTATTAAGCGCGGCTACAAATTATATGTAAAAAGATTATGCCTGATTTTCAAGCAAATAAACTGGATTGCCACGTCGCTACGCTTCTCGCAATGACAGGCGGCGCGGCAGTTTAAGAAGCACACCCACAACATCACGCGACCTGATAAATCGCCGGGCGATATTTTGGTGGTGGAATCGGCTTTCCGTTTGCTTTTGCGGCGGCTAGCCAGGCTTCTTTGGCTAACAGCACTTCCGCCAAGGCTTGATCTGGCGTTTCAGCAAAAGCTGAACATGCTTTAAGATCAGGAATATCCGCTATATAGCCTTCGTCCTCTTCGCTATAAAAAATATTGATATGATAGTCTTTCATTATTTCTCTCCCAGTTGGAGGTTATTTGCCTCGACCAATTGCAGCAATTGTTTGATTTGATAGGGTTTAGCCTTTCCGCTATCATTCTGAAAATTTAACAATTCCGGAATTTCCGGATGAACGAATATGTGATGGCTCCCGTTGACTCTGTCCAACCGGAAGCCAAACGCCTCAACAAGTGCGACCGCTTCGGAAAACTTCACGTTTTTTGTTCCCGATAGCACCTTTTGAAGAAGCTTCTGCTTTTTCATACCATCCGGCCTCCTGATTTTCTGCCCTAAAGCGCTCAGAATTCACTACTCGCCTCGATGCATTAAACGTCAAGCGAAAATTAGCGTTATTTCGGAATATCGCAAAGTCAGCAAAGCGGCATCCGTCAAGGCAATCCCGAATGCCCCCCGACACAGGAGGGCAACCGCAAGGGTTGCCCCTACATTGCATCCGGCACATTTACCCGACACCTCATCCCGCATCTTCGATCAGCTCGCCGCTGCGGAGCCTTGTGCGGAGCGCGAGGAGGCTGTTGTCGAGGGCTTCGAGCTTTTCGAGGTTCTCTTTTTCCTTGGGCGTCGTCGAGATCACCTTGAGGACGCCGCCGTTTTTGATGACCAGACGGCGCTCGGCCATCAGCGCCAGAATCGGGTCGTGCGTGGCCATGAGCACGATCTTCTCTTTCCTGACCAGCAGCGAGAGGGCCTTCTTTCGGTCGATACCCGCGTTTTCGATCTCGTCGATCAGGACGACAGGCGACGAGCTGAGAAAGGCCGTGTCGGCAATCATGAGCGCTCGCGACTGGCCGCCGGAGAGCGAGGTGACCGGCGTCGCGCCCGCGAAAGGCTCGCCCGCCAGCATGTTGGCCTGCGTGACGATCTCGCGCACCACCTCTTCGACATTCTCCACCATGCGACTTTCGGCGTGCATGGCAACGAACTCCGCGACGGTGGTGTCCATGACGAAGTTCATGTTCTGCGAAAGCTGCGCCACGAGCTTGTATTCGAGCGAAAAGCGCAACTCCGTATCGGGAATCTCGCCGTTGACGAGAATTCTGCGCCCGGTCGGCGTGTCGTTCTGCGCCATCCACTCGATGTCGGCGAGCAGGCGGCTCTTGCCGGAACCGGTCGGGCCGACGATGCTCGTCACCGAGCCGCGAGTGAGCGTCAGGCGCACCTCTTCGGGCGTGCCGCTCTTGTCGTGGCCGCCGATCACCGTGATGTCGTGCACCGGCGGCAGCTTGCCGAGCTGCATCATGTCGAGCTGGCGAAGGTACTCTTCGAGGTTCTCCACCAGCCCCTCGCGGTCGATGCCGATGTCTTCGTACATCTCTTCGGGCAACGATTCGAGCCAGTGGCCGAGCGGAATGCCGCGTTCGAGAGGATCGAGGCCGTAGTCGCCGAGAAACATCGACACTTCGGGAATCGCTTCGTAAATCTCTGCAATGGGTCTGTCGAGCAACTTCATCGGGCAGGCTCCTCACTCATTTTGATCTTTTTGACGTTTCCAAGCTGAAAATCCATACCGATCCTCGTTTCGCCGAGGCAGTAGGAGCAGAGCGCCGCGGGCATGGAAAAGCGCAGGCGCGATCCGTCGAGGCAGGCGGTGTCGGGAGCGAGCAGGAATTGCGACGCGAGTTCGCCCGCGCCCTGGCCGGTGATGCCGTTGACGTGCATGATTTTGGCTCGCGGATTGGCGCGGCGCACCTGAAAGGCGAACACCTCGCGTTCGGCCTGCGAAACGATGTCGCCCTTGGTGATGACCACGATGTCGGCGTACTTGAGCATCGGGCCGATCTTTTTCGGCGTGGTCGCGCCCATGAGATTGTCGATGACGCAGACGGCAAGCACTCCCTTGATGTGCGGCGCACAGCGGTTACAGAGGCCCGCGCTTTCGGAGAGCAGGAAATCAAATCCCTCGCGCAAGCCCCAGTCGAGGCACTCCTCGATGTTGCTCACGAAGTAGTGGTCTGGGCAGAGATTACCCGACAGCCCGGTCTGGACAGGAACGCCAATGGCGCGAAACACCTCGTCGTCATTGGTGGTGAGGCAGTCATACTTGAGCGCCCCGACCTTCAGCCCGGAGGCCATCATGGCGCGGATAACTCCGGCGAGTACTGCGGTTTTGCCCGAAGATGGCGGGCCGGATATGGTGACAAGTTTCATAGATTTTCAGGATTCTGGATCATTGATTTTGGTGGCGCTGTTTCTCTTCAGGAAGGTTTCAACCTTCCGGACATTCAGATTCTTGCATGCATGTTGCCCCGGCATTCATGCCGGGGTATGCGGATAACACGTAATAAATCGGGGCTTTAGCCCAATATCTTCATTGTTTGACGGCCTTTTGCTGGCGGATTGTCAATGAGTCGGTTATCACCCGATTCCCGAAGAAACTGGATTCTTCACTTCGCTTTGCTTCGTTCAGAATGACACCTCTCTCGCGGATTTCTTTATGAGTTATGCTCATGCTCACGAGCTAAAAACATCCGCCCTCAGCCCCTTTTTCAGATCGACGTCGAGCGAAGCGGTCAGGGTTTCGTAGTCGCTTTGCAACAGGAACTCCCACGACGGAAAGCTGAAGGGCTGCGTCCAGTCGAATTCATCGGCAAGGTGGAAGTCGCCCCGGCGCAGCGCTTGGCGGATGACGTTGCTGTGCATAAAGTTGATGAGCGGCATGCACTCCTCTTTCCGGGAGCGCTTGACGTACATGAGCATCGGGGCGAGCACCGGGCCGTCCTCGAATTCGAGGATCGCCGCCCGCTTTTTGGATGGCATCTGCACCGTGGCGGCGTTGGGCAGCAGATTGAAGGGGGTGCGGCGAGGTTCGGTGGAGTCGATGCGCTTGAGGATTTCGGCGAAGTGCCAGATGTTGCGGATGTTGCCCGCGAACTCGGTCACAACGCTGCTGCCGAGCTGCTCCCGGAGCACGAGCAGAAGCGAGGCGATGCTCGCCTTGCCATTATAGCCGTGCACCGTGATGAGCTCTTTGTAGAGCGGATCGACGAGGTCCGTCCAGCGCCTCGGCCATGGTACGCAGGTTTCAAGCGAAAGGTCGCAGACGACGCTCCAGAAGCCGGTGCTGAAAATGCCGATGTTGTGCTCCGTCACCAGCTTGCGGTACGACTCCGGCATCCGCGCCAGCGCCGCTTCGCTGGTGACACCCTCGTAGATGCCGCTCTCGATGAAGCGCTCCCGGAAGCCCTTCGCCATCACCGTGTGCAGGCCGGAAGCGACGAGCACTTCGGGCAGCTCCTCTTCGGTCATGGCCGCCTTGAGTTCCCCTTCGATCCCCTTGGTGTCGCCATCGAGCAGCATCGGCGAGTAGATCGGCACCTCGTGCGAGGCGTTGTAGAGCGTGGCGAACTCTCCGATGGCCATCTTGCACACCACCTTGAGCGGGCACGGCATGTTCATGTAAAAGTTGATCGCCCCCTTTTTGATCAGCGGCACGCCGTTGCCGGTGCTTTTGCGATGCAGCGGCGGCGGGCTGCACACCGCGAGAACGTTGCCGTCCCTGTCCATTCTATCGACTGGTTTCATCATGTCACGGTTTTGATTGTGTGCTCTGCCCCTGCGCGGCATCCCCGGAGGTGAAAGGATGCAACACCTCCCGAAGCTCGGCGTCGGTCAGATCGCGATGGAAGAAAATGGTGAAGTACTCTTTTGTTGCAGCTTCGAGATCGATGTGACAGACCTCGGGATAGAGAAGCCGGGCGAGCCAGAGCGCACCGAGAATCCGGTTGGTGCCCGGCGGACGGTCGAACCAGCCGAAGGGCAGGTAAGGAATCTGGTGGATGCGCCCCTCGCGGACGGCAGGAACCCGCTGCCAGAGCGAGTCGGCGGTGATGTTCCGCAAGGTCGTCATCGACGGCCCCATGCCCGTCCAGACGATCACGACGTCCGGATTCCATTGCAGCACCTGCTCCATAGACACGCCGCTCATCCCCTTGCCCGAGAGCAGGCCCACCTGCGCCACGTTGGTCGCGCCGACGAGATCGATGATCTGGCTGTGGAACGATCCCGATGGATCGGTGTTCAGGCCGCGATTTCCCTCGGCGTAATAGACGCGCTTCTTCTGGCTCTGAGGAATCTGCCCCGCTTTGGCGAACACCGGCAGCAGCCACTTTTCGAGGTATGCGCTCATCCTGGCCGCCTGCTCCTGCCTGCCCAGCAGCTCGCCCATCGCCGCGAACGCTTCGGGGTAGCGCTTCATCTCCATATCGACCATGAAGACCGGAACGCCGGTTCGCTGACTGAGCCGGTCGGCCTGATCGATGCTTTGCCGGTTGATCGAAAAGTATGAGATGATAACGTCGGGATGCAGGCGTACGATCTCCTCGGCGGAACCATCCGAGAAGGGCAGCTTCAGGTAGGCGGGACTCATGAAGCGTTCCGCGCCATCGGTCATCCAGAGCGAGCGGTTCACCATCAGGTCGGGTGCGATGGCGTAGAGCGTCACGCTGCCGGGCCGCGTCGAATAGGCCCGCTCGATGATCGCTGGCACAGTCATGCGCCGCCCGGCCATATCGACCACCTCGCGAGTCGCGATCCCGGGCTTCTTGCCGTCGGATGGGTGGCACGCGGCGAGCAGCAGCAGGAACAGCGGCAAAAGCCAGCGTGACAGCGTGTTGACAGGACGTTTCATGCTTGCGCCTCCTTGGGTTTCTGAAAGATGATCCACATGCCAGCCTCCTGATGCTCCACGACGCCATCGATTCCGAGCCGCTGGAGCATGGCGCGGAAGTGCTCCGGCGGGTTCTGCGTCATGCGCTCCTTTCGCTTGCGGTTCCACTCGGGATCATCGGCTTTGGCCGCCTCGATCTCGTGGAGCAACTCCGCCGTGCCGAAGCCGCCGCCAATCCACGCCCAGCCGCCGGGCCGCAGCACGCGCCAGACCTCGGCAAGCCCCCGCTCCTGATCTTGCCAGAAAAAGATCGAGCCACGGCTCACCACCAGATCGATCACGCCGTTCTCGAACGGCAGCTCCTCGGCCACCCCCTGCACTGCATCGACGCGATCCGCGACGCCCGCTTCGGCGCTGTTCTCGCGGGCCAGCTCGACGCACTCCGGCATGAGATCGACCACCGTCACATCGAGCGAGGTGATTTTCGCCAAGCAGACGCCGAGCATCCCCGGCCCGCCACCAAGATCGATGCAGCGCCCGGAGGTCACGCCAGTCCGCTCGACAATCTGGGCGGCAATGACGGGATAGATTTTGCGGAAATGGCCCTTCATGATCTTCTCGTTGAACTCCGCCGCATTCATCGTGTAACTCATTGTCTTAATTCGTTTTGTTTATGATTCAGGCAACAACAACTCACAAAAGTTGTTGTGCAAGATTTTGGGCTGAAGCCCATGATTTTTTTGCGCCTTGAACCCCGGCCTGAAGGCCGGGGCAATTTTGGAGAACTAACTTTTCCAAAGTCATCCGCCTTCTCCTGTTTTATCGCTCTGACCATTGGACTTCTTGAACAATTGCCCCGGACTTCAGTCCGGGGTATGCAGATAAAGCATAATAAATAAGGGCTTTAGCCCAATCTCTTGCGACACGGCAATTACGATTCGCTGTTGACACGTTATCAAACGTCTAACTCCCCCTCCAAATCGAACTCCCCTCCCCTCACTCCACCACCGGCGCACACACCCGGCGGCTGGCGTGGCCGTTTTGGGGCGTGTCGAACACCTGCACCTCGACCCCGTACAGATGCCGCAACGTCTCCGGGGTGAGCATCGCTTCGGGCGTGCCGTCGTGGCTCAGCCTGCCGCCGGAGAGCACCGCCACGCGCGAGGCCGCCATGAAGGCGTGGTCGGGGTGGTGCGTCGCCATGAGAATGCCGATCTCGCACCCGGCCAACTCCCTGATCTTGCGGATGACGCGCACCTGGTTGCCGTAGTCGAGGTTCGAGGCCGGTTCGTCGAGAATCATGAACCGCGCCTCCTGCGCGAGCGCCCTCGCGATGACGACCATCTGCCGCTCGCCGCCGCTCAGCTCGTTGAACGGACGACTGGCGAGATGAGCGATTTCGAGCAGGTCGAGGCACTCGGCCGCGACGCGCCGATCCCGGCTGCCCGGCGAGGCAAAGAGGCCGAGGTGGGCGCTTCTGCCGAAAAGCACCACATCCGTCACCGAGTAGGCGAACGGCATGGCGTAGGATTGCGGCACGTAGGAGACAATGCGGGCGATCTCCTTCGGCGAAAGACGCGAGACCTCGCGCCCCGCAAGCGACACCGAGCCACGGAGCGGCGCGATGAAGCCGAGCATCGTCCGAAAAAGCGTCGTTTTGCCCGCGCCATTCTGGCCGAGCAGGCAGATGATCTCCCCCGGGGCGATCTGGAGATCGACATCGTCGAGAATCGCCTTGCCGTTATAGCCGAGTCCGGCTTTGCGGATGGCAATCGACTGTTCCCTCGCCTTCACCATGCGCGTACCGATGAGCGTTTCATGATCCAGATGAAAAAGGGTGCGCCAAGCACCGCCGTGATGATGCCGACCGGAATCTCCACCGACGCCGCCGAGCGGGCGACCGTATCGACCGCCACCATGAATGCCGCGCCGACGAGGAACGAGACCGGCATGAGCCGCCGGTGGTTCGCTCCGGCAAGAAACCGCGAGATGTGCGGCACCACAAGGCCAACCCAGCCGATGATGCCGCAGATGGAAATCATGCTCGCCGTCACGAGCGTCGCGCAGAGAATCACGGCCAGGCGCATCCGCCCGGTGTGCAGGCCGAGCGAGCGGGCCTCCTCCTCGCCGAAGGAGAGCACGTTCAGCCGCCAGCTCACGAGCAGCAGCGGAATCGCGCCCGCCAGCACCATCGCCACCGCCGTGCCAAGCTCGCCCGTGCGGATGTCAGCGAAGCTGCCCATGAGCCAGTAGGTGATCGCTGGCAGCTTGTCGAGCGGATCGGCGATATACTTGAGCAGCGAGAGCAGCGCCCCAAAGAGCGACGAGATCACGATGCCCGACAGCACGAGCACCAGCACCGAATCGCTGCTTCGCCCGATGGCCCGGCTGACGAGCACAGCGGCAAGCACGGCGGTGATGCCGCCTGCCAGCGACATCGCCTGCACCGCCGCCACCGGCAGCGAGAAGAGAATCCCGAGCGCCGCGCCGAAGCCCGAGCCGGAGGAGACGCCGAGAATGTCGGGGCTGACCATCGGGTTGCGGAACAACCCCTGATACGCCGCGCCGGAAAGCGAAAGCGCCCCGCCCGCCGCGATGGCCGCGACGAGCCTCGGCAGGCGAATGCCAAGCAGCACGACCGGCAAGTTTTGGTCAGCGCTGCCACCTGTAACCAGCCACGAAAGAATATCTCCCGGCGAGACGGGATAGCGCCCGACACCGAGCGACAATACGCTCACCCCGACAAGCGCGGCGAAGCAAACGAGAATCAGCGATACACCTTTCATGCGCTCGTTCAGTTCAGAATGCGTAATTCATCGACATCACATACTCGCGTCCGGGTTCGGGATAGCCCTCAGAGACTGTATAGTTGCGGTCGAAAAGATTGTTGACCGCGGCATGAAGCGAGAGCGCGTCGGTCAGCCCGGTGTTCATGTGCAGATTCACGAGGCCGTAGGGGGACGCTGTATACAATCCGTTCGTGTTGCTGTAGCGCTTGGTGTTGTACTCGCTCTCGACAAGCAGCCAGGTCTCCTTTTTCAGCAGAAACTGCACGTACCCGTTGAGCTTGTGCTTCGGCACATCGGTAAAGACCAGCAACGGATTGCTGTCGTTCTGCCGGTCGATGACGCTGTAAGCGACATGCGTTTTCAGCCAGTCGAGCGGTTGCCAGTCAGCCGAAGACTCGAAACCAGTAAAGGTTGACTTGCCGGTATTCTGCATCTGCCAGAGCGTGCCCACAACGTTATTGACCTGCTGGATGGTGTCGTCGAGCTTGCTCTGGTAGACCGACGCATGAAGCGATAATGTACCGGAGGGCGTGAAAGCGTAATCGATGCCGTAGTTCAGGCTGGTTTCGGGATCGAGACCGGGATTGGCGATAGCCTGACCCATCCGGTAGGAGTAGCGATCCTTCAGCGTAGGAAAGCGCGTCGTCCGCGCCACGTACCCGGTCAGCACGTTGCTGTCGTCCAGATGGCCCACCACGGCAAGTTGCGCGTTGGTGGCCTGATTGTCTTCGAGTTCGAACGAACGGATAGCCGTTTTGGAACTATCGGTAAACTCCTGCGCCCTGATGGTCGTGCGGAAATCCTGCCGGACACCGGCGATAACCGACAAATGCTCCGATGCTGTCCAGGTGTTTTCGGCGGCAATCGAGAAGGTGTTGTCCGCGAACTTCAGCGGCTCCTCGCCAGTATCGCCGATTTCGTTGTGCATGTCGTACTTGTCATGCAGCGCCAGCTTCAGAACGTTGTCTTGCATGATGCTGCTGCCGAACTCCACCGATCCGCCGACCGTGTGGTCGTCATAGCGGCTCGAAAACGAACTCGGCTTGTTCTGGGTCGTATACGTCGCGCCATCATACGCTTCGAGCGTGTTGTAGTAGTTGTCGAAATATGCCCGCGTTTTCAGGTAGCTCTTCTCGCCGAGGCTGGTGCGACCGATGTAGTACAGGCTTGTCTTGTCCCAGTTGGTGAAGCGCCAGTAGCGGGTCAATTTTGGATCCGGATTCGATCCGGCATAGACCGGCACCCCTTTGACGGAGTGCTGGCTGTTGAAGGTGATGGTGTATTCATCCGTGGCGTTTGGCGTATAACCGACCTTGATCGTGGCATTCCTGTCCCGCGTGTCGGAGTTGTCGCGCTCGTCGCCATCTTCGTTCTTCGACGCGACATACGAGCCGGAAAGCGGTCGGAAATCGCGGGTCAGCAGGGAGAGACCTGCCTGCACGTACCACTTGCCCTGATTCGAGCCGATGTTGACGGCCCCGAATCCGGCGTCGATCTCGTCATTGCCCATCGATCCGCCAGCCATGACGTTGCCTTCGAGCCTCTTTTCCGGCTTCCGGCTCACCATGTTGATCGCCCCGCCCATCGTGTTCGGGCCGTACAGCACCGAGGTAAATCCTTTAGATATGTTGACTTCCGACAGATTCGCCGTCAGGAACCGGTTCGGATCGACATAGCCGTCGTAGGGAACGTAGAGCGGAACGCCGTCGAGGTAGAGCGGAACCTGGCGCATGTCGAAGCCGCGCACGTAAACCATCCCCTCGTTGCGCCCGCCAACATTGCTGATATTGATGCCCGGGAGAAGATTGGCGGCGCTGGAGAGACTCATCTTGTCGAGCATCTCCATGCGTTCCGATGTTACCGTCTCTGCTGACTCGGCTTTCTTGCCCGTAACGACAATCTCGCCTGCCGTGAATACCGACGCTGATCCCGCTTCGGACGATGACGACGATTCAGCGGCTATCGCTGGCCTGACTGCGGCCAGCAGCAACACAATCAATACTGCTTTTTTCATGGATATGGTTGATTTCGTTATAACCATTACTACATAATGCTGTACAAAAAAATGAGGCTATTGTCAAGTCAATATCAAACAGCCTTGTTCATTTCCATTCCCCGTCATTGCGAGGAGCATAGCGACGTGGCAATCCATGTGGAATCAGTGAAGACAGTTAACGATGGATCGCCACGGCCCGACAGGTCGGGGTTCGCGATGACTATTCTCCGTCATTTTCATCTTGACACATTACGATTCAGCATTTTCTCGCACCGTGGCAAGTAGCTCTTGCGATCCCGCCGGAACGTTCCGCACTCGCACGTAGCGCCCAATGGTGTACACCACAGGCTCCGGCAGGCCGGTCGAAAAGCCCGGCTGACCGAGATGGCCAAGCGTTGTGCGGACAAACGCCTCGCCGGGCCAGCCGACCTTGCTCACCGCCACCACCGGCGTCTCGTCCGCCACGCCCTCTTCGCGAAACACCCGGAGTATTCCCGGCAGATTCGCCGTGGCCATGTAGAAGACGACCGTTGCGCCGTGACCGAGAAGCCTCGCCGCATCGCGGATGAGCGCGAAATCGTCGGTGAACTCGGCGGCAATGATATTGAGCACAGCATCGCTCTCGAACTTGCGGCTGATCGGCAGGCCGTAGGCGCTCGCCGCCGCTGCTCCGGCGGAGATGCCGGGGATGAGCGTCCAGGGAATACCGATCCGGTCGAGTACGTCGCCCTCATCGACTTCGCCGCCAAAGAGCGTCGGATCGCCGGTTTTCAGCCGAACCACCCGCAAGCCCTTGCGATAGTGCTCGCTGATCGCCATGATCATCGGCGTCTGTTCGCGGCAGCCCTGGCCTGTTTCATACGGCGAACGATCCACCCGAACAATCACGGCGCGTTTGGAGGCGACGCCGAGCGCCGGTTCGACCGTCCGGCAGTCGTAGAGGATGACCTCGGCCTGCCGGATTGCCGATTCGGCGCGGAGCGTCAAGAGTCCGGGATCACCCGGTCCCGTTCCGACAATGAAGACCCTGCTGTCAAGCACAGATTCCATAGAGGTAATCGTTTGATAATTCTATTCGTTATTTACTGATCTACATAACGAAGATCAAAAAAAAGAGGCCGCAGCCTTCTCTGTGAATTTCCGATTATCATCCTGAAAAAACAAACCAATCCTACGCTTAGGTATAAATATTTATAAAAAAATGCCGGCATCGCATAAATAGTCCGAACAAACCCAATTTTCCGTCACCCCATTGAAAATGCGCGGGACATCATCAGTCCCACCCGGATGCGTACATCCTCTCCATCAATATCATTGTATGGCCAACGGTTCATCGAAAGCATCCGGAAGTTCGCTCACGATCAACCGGCCGAGCCATGTCGCTGTGCTCCTCTCGATGACGGAGAGTGCAAAAGGCTGTTTGGCCTTGAGTTGACACTGAACTGAAACTTCTTTACCCGCCAGTGTATCCTTGATATGACACTTGGTCGCTTTCCTGCACCGACACCATCCGTATCAAGCCAACTGCATTGCTGGTAAAGCTTCTGCAGATCATGCGGAATACCATGAACGGACAGCCCGGCTGCCTGCGCAACAGTCTCAGCATCCCCGAAATGGTTATCGAAAGCTACTGTCAAGTCAATACTTAACAGTTTTGTTCATTCCGCGTCATTGCGAGCCGCGAAGCGGCGCGGCAATCCATAAGGATTAGGGCGATAGCGAAACGGGATGGATCGCCACGTCCAGACAAGTCGTGACTCGCGAAGACGAATCTCCATCATTTTTCTTTTGACATATCACTACTGTGGCATCCGGCTCGACAAAAACTCCGGGACTCCGCAATCGAAATAACTCTTTCTCTCGACTTTCGCTTCTTGACGCCACCTTATCCGGGTGGCGTTTTTTTGCCCCGGAAAATTATCATGACGTAAAATATACTCCTTGCCATCAACGTGAAATGCGATACCTTTCAGACAGTTCAAGCCGTTAATATTCATAGTTATACCGCTTATCGTTATTCCATTGAAAATATAACGATCAGAATGAAAAAACATGGGGATCGAAGTAACCGGAGTCTCTTCCTGAACTTGTACCGCCCGACCAGAGTGACCGGCGCAATCCTTATAAACAATTGTTATCAAAGCAGTTACAGGAAAATTTGTTTTGCAACCTCTTCCATGTCGCGCTATATTGACTGCTCTCCCGCTATTGAAGTACACCCGGCGGAGATACATCCCTTATCCAGCTTTCATCTTGTTTCCCGCTACGGGATTACGGCATTAACCATCTGTCTGAAGGGGGGCTTTTATGCATAAAAAAATCATTTCACGCCGTCAGTTTCTCGCGGCGGCTGGCGTACTCGGCGGCATGTCGCTGTTGCGACCGCTCTGGGGGCTGGCATCCGCCCCGGCTTCGGACAGCGCTGCCGCCGGTGGCGCGACCACCTGGGTGCCGAGCATTTGCAATTTCTGCTCTTCGTTCTGCGACATCAAGGTGCAGACCAGAGAGAGCGATGGCGTTCGCCGGATCGTCAAGATCGACGGCAATGTGGACAGCCCGCTGAACCGTGGCCGCATCTGCGCTCGCGGCCAGGCCGGACTCCACCAGACCTACGATCCCGACCGGCTCAAGCAGCCGCTCATCCGCGTCGCGGGCAGCAAGCGCGGCGAGTGGAACTTCCGCGCCGCCACTTGGGACGAGGCGTACAGCTACATCGTCAGCCGCCTCCAGAAGGTCAACCCGTGGGAGGTGAGCCTCGTCGGCGGCTGGACGGCCTGCGTGTCGTACATGCACTTCAGCCTCCCCTTCTGCCAGACCCTGCAGATTCCCAATATCGTCGCCTCGCCGCTCCAGCACTGCGTCACGGCGGGCCACCTCGGCACCGATCTGGTGACCGGCAACTTCAACGTGCATGACGAGATTCTGGCCGACTTCGAGAACGCCCGCTACATCCTCTTCAGCCTGAACAACGCCTCGGTGGCGGCGATTTCGACCGCCCGCGCCGTGCGCTTCGGCGAGGCCAAAAAGAACGGCGCGAAGGTGGTCTGCCTCGATCCGCGCATGGGCGAGCTGGCCTCGAAGGCGGACGAGTGGATTCCGGTCAAGCCGGGCACCGACCAGGCCTTCTTCCTGGCGATGCTGCACACGCTGCTCCGCGAAAAGCTCTACGACGCCGATTTCGTCTCGAAGCACACCAACGCGCCGTTCCTGGCCTACCGGGACGAGAACGGTTCGGTGCACCTGGCCGCAGAGGCAGGCAAGGATGGCAAGCCGTCGAAATATTACGTCTATGACGCCATCAGTGGCGCCGTTCGCCCGGTTCCGGCCTACACCAACACCAACGAGCGGGCGGCGGGCGGCGGACGCATCCAGCCCGCGCTCAACGCGCCGGAGGGCCTGGCCTGGAGTGGCCGCAAGGTGACGACCGTGTTCGACATGTTCATCGAGGAGTCCGAGCCCTTCACCCCCGAATGGGCGGCGGCGATCACCGACGTGCCCGCCGAGACGATCCGGCGCATCTCGATAGAGTTTGGCCAGGCGCGGCCCGCGATGGTCGATCCCGGCTGGATGGGGGCGCGTTACCACCACCTCATCGGCCAGCGGCGCTTGCAGGCGATCATTCAGACGCTTGTCGGCGGCATCGACAAGCCGGGCGGCTGGCTGATGAGCGGCGAGTACCACCACCGCTCCGAGAAGGCGTGGCACAACATGCAGCAGGGCGGCGAGCAGCATGGGCCTCCGGTGGAGCGCCCCGGCATGGGCTTCGCCTACGGGCTGCTCGACATCTTCGCCAACCCGAAGGCGTGGGAGCACGGCAAGCCCGGCTTTTCGTTCGCCTGGGCGATGGAGCAGCAGAAGGCGGGCAAGCCCTCGGCCTTCCTGCCCGCCATGGCCGACACCGGCCTGTACGAAGCGGTCAGGGGCGAGCTGACCTTCAACGGCGAACCCTACCGGATGAAGGCGCTCATCATGAACGCGGCCAACCCGATCCGTCACTACTTCCCGGCCAAACGGTGGGAGGAGATGCTTTCAAGCCCGAATCTCGATCTGGTCGTGGCCATCGACGTCCTGCCGTCGGACACGACGCTCTACGCCGATGTGATTTTGCCGAATCACACCTATCTCGAACGCAACGAACCGCTGCTCTACCCGCTCGGCCCCGACACCGGCATCGGCTTCACCACCCGCCTGCGGGCCATCGAGCCGCTCTACGACACCCGCGACACCACCGACATGCTCTGCGAAATCGCCCGCCGCATGGGCAAGCTGGAGCCGTACCTCGACGGCATCGCCGAGTACGCGGGCCTCGATCCGCAGCTTTTGCGAAGCGAAGTCGCCGCCGCGCAGCAGGCTCGCAAGCCGCTCAACGAGGCGTTCCTCAAAACCGCCTGTGTGGCGATGGGCAAGTTCTCCGGCAAGCTTACCGGCAGGGAGATGACCGGCGCACAGGTCGAAGCGGCGATCCGCACGAAGGGGGTGCTGCTGCTCAAGAGCGCCGACGAGGTGGTCGAGGAGATGAATCTGCCGCGCAAGCTCCCCGTGCCGACCATGTCGGGGCGGCTGGAGCTGTTCAGCCCGATTCTCGAATCGTTCGCCCGGCAGGCCGGAGCGCAGCCGCTCTTCAACCCCGTGCTTGGCTACGTGCCGCGCATGATGACGGATCAGGGGGACAAGAACGATCTCGCCGCGAACGAATTTTACTTCACCTACGGCAAGGTGCCGGTGGTCTCGCACGCCTCGACCAACAACAACAACACGCTGCTCGCCGCAGTCACCGAGCCGAAAAAAGGGCAGTTCATGGGTTTGTGGATGAACAAGGCCAAGGCCCGGACGCTCGGTCTCTCCAACGGTCAGGAGGTCGAAGTCACCAACCTGCGCTACGGCCCGAAGGTGAAAGCGACGCTCTTCACCACCGAAATGATCCGGCCCGACACGGTATTCCTGCCCTCGGCCTACGGCAGCAGGAACAAAAAACTCAGCGTCGCCGGAGGCAAAGGCACGGCGCTGAACGAGCTGATGCCCTACAGCATCGAGCCGATAGCGGCATCGTTCATGTCGCAGGAGTTCACCGTAAGCGTCAAGCCTGTAAACAGTTAACTGGAGGAGTAACTCTCTATGGCCCGTTATGGAATGGTAATGGATATGCGTACCTGCGTCGGCTGTCAGGCCTGCATGGCGGCGTGTTCGACCGAAAACCAGACCCCCTTCTGGAGCGAGAAGTTCCGGACGCATGTGGAGGACAAGGAGGTGGGCACGTTCCCGGATGTGCGCCGGGTGCAGCTTCCGCGCCTCTGTATGCACTGTGAAAACACGCCCTGCCTCTCGGCTTGCCCGACCGGCGCGACGCACATGGACAAGAACGGCATCGTGCTGGTCAACAACGACCGCTGCATCGGCTGCTACGCCTGCTGCATCGCCTGCCCCTACGACGCCCGCTACGCCTACGAGCGTGAAGATGTCGAGAAGGAGCACGAGCTGTACGGCAAGGACGTGTCGCACGAAACGCCGCACGTTGACAAGTGCACCTTCTGCGTCCAGCGCCTGAAGGAAAAGCTCGAACCGGCCTGCGTGGCCACCTGCCCGACCCACACGCGCATCTTCGGCGACCTCGACGACCGCCAGAGCGAGGTGCACAAGCTCGCCGCGAGCGGCAAGGCGCAGGCGCTGAACCAGGGACTTGGCACCTCGCCGAAAGTATTCTACATCCCATCATAAAGGAGGGCACTCATTATGACCTTTGTACATCAGGAAGTATGGCACTGGCAGATCGCGACCTACCTGTTTCTGGGCGGTCTGGGCGGCGCCACCTTCGCCATCGGAGCGGTGCTGCACCTTTTCGAGGGGTGCGACCGCAAAATGCTCTCCATCGCCGTCATGTCGTCGATTGCGTTTCTGGTGGTCGGCACCGTATTCCTGCTCGCCGACATGCTTCAGCCGTTGAAAGCGATCTACGCCTTGACCAATCCGCGCTCGTGGATCTTCTGGGGCGTCGTCTTCATCAATTTCTACTTCATCGCGGCCATCGCCTACATCATTCCGCTGCTCGACGAGTGGCCGCTGTTTCAGCCGATTGTGCAGAAAATCCCCGCGCCGATCATCGGCCTCCTCGAACGCTTCAACAAGCTGGTCGCCCTCGGCGGCTCGGCAGCCGGATTCCTCGTGGCGATCTACACCGGTCTGTTGATCTCGGCGGCTCCGGCGATCAACTTCTGGAACACCCCCGCCCTGCCGCTGCTCTTCGTCATCTCTGGATTCTCGACCGGCGCGGCGTTTCTGCTGCTGCTCTCGATGCTTTCGAGTAACCCCGCCGCGCCGGTGATCTCCGCCAAGCTCGAACAGCTCGACGCCATGCTGATCGTCACCGAGCTGATCATCCTCGGCGCGTACTTCAACTTCGCCATGTTCCTGCCCACCGGCGCACGAGCCTCGGCGGAGTTCCTGTTCCACAGCCCGGTCTTCATCGTGGGCTTCTTCGTGGCCGGTCTGATCGTGCCGCTCGCCATCGAAACCTGGGGCATCTTCTTCGGCGGCCACTCGCAGGAGAACAAACCGAAGCTGCCGATGCTCTTGGCCAGCTCGCTCGTGCTGCTTGGCGGCTATCTCTTGCGTATCTACGTGCTCAAGGCCGGCATGTTCCAGTACCCCTGGTAAGCCCGCCCGAACCCGACAACCCCGACGCCCGGCATCCGAAACAACGGAAGGCCGGGCGTCCATCGTTTGACCAATCATGACCACGCCACTCCAGAAAGCGCTCCTTTACAAATTCCTCAGCCGCTGCCTCGCCTACCCGAACGAGGCGTTCATCCCCGCCCTCCGCGAAGCGCTCGACAGGATCGAAGCACATCGCGACGAGCTGCTCGCCCTCGTCACCTCCTTTGAGCGGGAGGAGGCCGAAACGCTGCAAGCCGAATACACGCGCCTCTTCCTGAACGGCTACCCGCGCACCATCTGCCCGCCCTACGAATCGGTCTATCTCGAAAAGCGGATGCACGGCGAAGCCACCGTCGCGGTGCAGTCCGCCTACGCCGAGTGGGAGATGTCGGTCGAGCCGGGCCTCATCGACCACCTCGCCACCGAACTCGAATTCCTCGCCTTCCTCGCCTCCGCCGAATCGCTCGACAACGCCGTGAGCGCGGACGCCCGCAAAGCCTCGGAGAGCTTCACGCAGCAGCACCTGACCCGCTGGACGCCGCAATTTGTCGTCGATTTGAAAGCCGGGGCGACGATGGAGGCGTACCGGCTGCTGGGGGAGGTGATGGAAAATACCCTCACGCCACTGCGCCCCAAGCCCTGAGTCAGGCAAAGCGGGACGACTTTTCAAAGGCGACCCATCGAGACAGTCAATTGCCCCTATCCTCAGAAATTTTTCGCTCAGAAATGCTGAAAAAAGCAGGCGATTACCTACTTTGACAAGTCAACGCTACTCGACTGAAAGGTTTCCCCATCCCAAAACCGTATTGAATCGAGCACAAGAAAATGATAAACCACGCAAAAGCTCTGGATCGCAAGCTTGCTGTCCATCGTTTAAAGCCGGATCGGCTTGGGGAGTTTGTCCACACGGTTCATTGTGAATTGATGAGTGCGAAGATCAGCGTTGATGATTTGCAACTTACAGCATAACCGAAAGAAGCAATGAACCACATGGATCCGACAGCAAAAGACAATCTATCCCAACTCGACAACCTGCTTGCTGCAGACAACCAGTCATGGCTCTTTGGCGCAGGCATCAGTCTTGATGCTGGAATCCCACTCATGTGGCCTCTCACGGACCGCGTACTTACCAGAGCCAAAACCGAAGGCGAAACGAACGACTTCAAGGTGCTGGAATTCATCAAAACCAAACTTTCTGATAATTCGCATATCGAGCACATCTTAAGTCAGCTCAGCGATCACCGTGCGATAGCTGAGCGCTCAAAGGACAAAAACGTTCCATTCGATGGAGTGAGCCTTTCGGTCGATGAATTAGATGCACTTCACCAGCGCATTCTCATGTGGATAGCGGAAACAATCCGGTGGGGATATAAGCCTAAGCAAAAAGACGGGACGCCAGAAGTAATTGGAAGACCTGAAAAGCGAATCGTCACAATCGACAAACACTCTGAATTTGTTTCTGCGCTCTTCAATCGGAACCAGCTAGGATTAGCCGAACGCAGAAGAGCCGTCAGACTGTTCACGACTAATTACGACACCTTGCTTGAAGACGCACTTGCACTTGGTGGTTTTTCGTATTGGGATGGATTTTCCGGCGGAGCAGTCGCGTATCGTAGTCACCGGTATGGTGATAAAGAACCAAATTTCCTGTATAGAGCACACGTTATCAAACTTCACGGTTCAATCGACTGGCATTTAGGAAAAGACAACCGTGTCTGGAGAGTTCGTGACGGAGACATTTATCCGAATAAGATTTCCCGCGTTCTGATTTATCCGCAATCGACCAAATACCTTGCGACTCAACGGGACCCATTCGCAGCTCAGTTTGACTTGTTCCGACAGGCACTTGGTGTACGCGAGGAAAATGTGCTCGCGACGTGCGGATACAGTTTTGGAGATGAACACATCAACCAAGAAATAGAATTAGCTCTCCAACGCCCAGAAAACAAAACTACACTGCTCGCCTTTACTCCGGAGATGAACCAGACTCTCGAACGATGGAGGAAAGAACCGTGGGGCAAACGAGTATATGTTATCGCACAAGATGGCCTCTATGCCGGTGCTGATGGCCCTCATTCAGCTCCCGCCAAAGGCAAAATACACGACTGGTGGAAATTCGGCGGCGTCACCAAAATATTAAACAGTGGAGCGGAGGCATGTGTACTATGAATACCTTTGATCTGATTCCTGACTTAAAGATTGGGCATATCGTAGAGGTGTCTGGCACGACAATTCGAGTTGAGCTTTCCGGTGACGTGACTGAACTCACGCGAACTTATGAAGGGAGAGTCTATCCCATTGGCCAGATTGGGAGCATCGTAAAAGTCCACTTCGGACGACGGCTCGTATTTGGTTTTGTCACTCTCCTGCGCATGCGTTCGGAGGAGTTGCTTGAGATCACGAAGCCGATTCCTCCTGATGCAGATCAGCGGTTGATGGAAGTCGAGCTATTTGCTGAAGGAATTTGGAACGCCGCCAATCAAAAACTGAAATTTGTTCGTGGCGTTACAACATACCCACTACCGCGACAGAGTGTCCACCTTCTCACTCGTGAAGAGACCGGCCAAATATATTCAGCGGCGGAAGGACAGCAGAATGATGGTACGTATAGTCCGCTTATCCCCTTCGCTCATTACGTAGGCGCAGATAATGCGATTTGCCATGCAAATGTGGATAAAATGCTTGGAATGCATTGTGCAGTCCTCGGTTCCACAGGCTCAGGTAAATCTGGTGCTGTTGCGGCTTTGTTACACAGTATGCTTGACTACAAGCAGGAGATGAATCCTGATTCGATATGTCATCCGCGAATTCTTGTCATTGACCCTCACGGCGAATATGGACACGCCTTCAAGAAGCGAGCAATTGTTTACCGTGCCTATGATCCTCTCGGCAACGAAGAGGCGGCAGGCTCTCCGGTAAGTCTTCCATATTGGCTAATGAGTGCCGAAGAGTTTCGCCTACTCGTAATTGGAAAGACAGAACGAGAAGCCACGTCACAGAATAACATTATTTACAAAGCACTAACCCATGCACGAATGGTGGCAGCAGGATTGGTCGATCCGGCTCCAACGGAGTATGGCATTACAATACCGGAAGATGGGTTAGAACCTGACTGCCCACGAGCAAAGAATGGAATCGAAATCGAAAAGCTCGCAGAATTTGATAGAGATAAGCCGAGGCCATTTAGCCTCAATGAGGTGAAAAACCACATAGAATTCTTTCAAGCTGCACGACTAAGAAAGGGAACACAACTCACAGAACGTATTCCAGCAGGAGAATTCTCAGAAAACTTTAAATCCCTTTTGGACAAGCTTTCAGTATTGAGACGTGATCCTCGGATTCGTTTTATGATGCAGGAATGGACGCCCGAAAGCCCTTCACTTGAGCACATCATTGCCCAGTTGGTGGGACAACTCCAAGGGGAAGATGGCGCTACTCAGGACATTCGTATTATAGATATTTCTGGACTTCCCAACGAAGTTGCCGGACCTTTGGCGGCCATGTTGGCTCGTTTGTTATTTCAATATAAAGTTTACCAAACGACAGAGGAGAGGAAACGTGATCCTGTAGTTCTCGTTTGTGAAGAAGCTCACCGATATGTCCCCGACAGAGGGGAAGCTGAATATGCTGCTGCGCAAACCGCCATCCGAAGAATAGCGCGTGAAGGCCGGAAATACGGAATAGGGCTCATGCTTGTAAGTCAGCGGCCAGCCGACGTAGAGAGCACAGTGATTTCTCAATGCGGAACGTGGCTTGTCCTACGGCTCACGAACGCAGCGGATCAACAACACGTTTCTCGGTTCCTGCCAGATGGGCTGTCGGGCATGACAAAAGCATTGCCAAATCTATCCCAACAGGAGGCGATTTTCGTCGGTGAAGGTGCTGCAATGCCAGCGCGAGTTAGGATTCGAGACCTCTCAGATGATCAATTGCCTAAATCGGAAACGGCCAAGTTCGCAAAGGGTTGGACTCTTGATCGCCTTACCGAAAAGGAAATTGCCGCAATCGCTAAAAGAATGGCAGGATAAACTATACCCACCAAAACAGAACTTAAAATCGACCAAAAGAAAATAGAAAACGCCATTGTGAGCGTATAGAACGAAGATTAAAAGAAATGTGATGAATAAAGATTCGTTTGTTTATCATCGGTTTTTAGACGAAGCGGGTGATACCACATTTTACGGAAAAGGCAAGGTTCCTGTTATCGGTAATGATGGCTCTTCGCACTGCTTTATCCTCGGAATGCTGAAAATCAATGAGCCGTTAAATGACGTCAGAAAAAACATTATCGAACTTCAAAAAACCATTGAGCAAGACAACTACTTTACAGGAGTACCAAGTATCGAGAAAAAGAAAGCAGCTTATGGATATTTTCTTCACGCAAAAGACGATTTACCCGAAGTGAGAAAAATGGCCTTCGATCTCATCAAGAGTATCGATTGCAGCTTTGAAGCTGTTGTGGGCAGAAAAATCCCATCGTTATATGAACGAAAGCACAATGGAAAAGAAGCTGAATTTTATGCCGATTTGCTATCCCATCTACTAAAGAACAAATTGAATGCCTATGAGAGGCTGGTTCTCAATATATCTCATCGCTCAAAATGTACAACACACACTAATCTTCAGAATGGCTTAAATAAGGCTATCAACAGGGCAAATTCAAAATCACCGGAGAAACCCAACGCTTGCACAGTTGTATTCAATGTCCAGAAACCAACAGAAGAACCTTTGTTAAATATTTCAGATTATTTCTGCTGGGCAATACAGCGTATTTTTGAAAGAGGAGAAAACCGTTATTACGATTATATCAGTGAACAGGTTGCTCTGGTTCAGGATATATACGACTTCGAAAATTGGAAAGGAGGAGGAAATTATTACAACAGAAAGAAAAAACTGTCCTCTAATAATTGTCTTAAAATCAAAAAATAAAAAAGCCCATAATTGCACTGAGAAGGATACCCTTCAACGGCATGGAGCCGACCTTCATGCAACACAGGCTCTTTTAATTTACAAAAATCTAAATAATTTTAAAAAAATATATCCCACATACCCCTATTGATTTCAAGCCCTCCCTTTCAAACACCTCAACAGGCGACCCTCATCGCGCCCCGTTCCCCTCGAACACCACGCGCAGGCTGTCGTTCTGCAACCGAGCCTTGAGCCAGCGCTCGACCTTGGCGCGGTCGGCCCGGTCGATCGGTTGTGAGGCCGAGAGAAGCACGTAACTTCGTTGCTGTGGCTTCGCTCCCGTGCTGTCCGAAAAGAGATACGGTTCGGCATAGAGGCAGCTCGTGATCTCCGGAAAGAGCGGCTTGAGCTCTCTGAGCAGTTTCAGGCCGGTGTAGCGCACCTGGCGAAGACTGTCCTGCTGGCGGATGTTCGTTTGCAGCGCCGCGTTGAGACGGGCGATTTCGAGCTTCTGGCGATCTGTCTCCTCCATCTGGTTCAGCTTGTCGAGATACTCCTCGCCATTGGTGATCACCAGCCCCTGCTCGAACTTCAGAATCGCGTTTTCGAGACCGAACTCTCTGGCACGCCTGCTCAACGCCGCCTTGTCGTCGCGGGTCAACGGGTGGCCACCATAAACCATCGTAATCGTGCGAACGTCGCCATCGATCTCGTATCGAAGCAGAAAATCACCCTTGAACAGACTGACAGTCCGCACAAAGCGCGTGGCCATGTCGATAAAATGCTCTTTCCTGACAAGCACGTAACCAAAATAGACGCTCGGGATCAGCGTGACAAGAATGACCGCCGTTATCATACGATTGATACGGGTGCGTTTCTCTGCATCGAGAGAGGAGCGCAGGGGAATGCGCATGACTCGTGCGAAGCCGACGTTGGCCAGTCCGATAAAGACGCTGTTGATCGTAAACAGGTAGAGCGCTCCGAAAAAGAAAGCGAAGCGGCCGGTAGCCACTCCGTAGCCCGCTGTGCAGAGCGGGGGCATGAGCGCCGTGGCGATGGCCACGCCCGGCACCACGTTGCCCTTGAGCTTCGTGGTCAGCGAAATCGAACCCGCCAGACCACCGAAAAGCGCGATCAGTACGTCGTAGATGGTCGGACTTGTGCGGGCAAGCAGCTCGGAGTGAGCGCTGGAAAGCGGGCTGATGGCGAAATAGAGCGTCGAGGCGACCAGACTCGAAATCACCGCGAAGGTGAAGTTCCAGAAGGACTTGCGGAGCAGCGGAAAGTCGTAGGTCGCGATGCTGTAGCCCATGCCGTTGATCGGCCCCATGAGCGGCGAAATCAGCATCGCGCCGATGATGACCGCCGTCGAGTTCATGTTCAGGCCAACCGACGCCAGAATGATCGCCGAAATCAGCACCCAGATTCGCGCACCGCTGAACACGACATCCGCCTCGACCGCATTGTGGATCGTGTCGAACGCTTCGGCATCGTGTCGAAGCGAGAGATTCTGCAACAGTGATTTAATCATGATGCTGCGGATGATTGATCGAAACCGCGCACCGGGCGGCCTCCTCCCGGCCCGGCAAAAAGCGTGCGATGCGAAGGAGCGCCTTCGCGAAACCGCCTACAGCTCGAACGGATCGTTGACAATCTCGAACGAAAGCTCCTTTCGATGGTCGTGAAATCCGATTTTTATGTAGTGCAGGTTTTCGGCGTTGAAAATATCTTCGCCCTTCTCGGCGGCATAAAGGATGATATGGCCTGTGTGATGTCCCAGTTCTTTTGCCAGATTCCCCCATTTCCTGAACACGAGATTGGTGAAAGACTCTCCCTCCCTGACGCCGAGCACCTCGGCATCGCCAAAATCGATGATCCTATCGGGCACCGAGAGAAGCGACATCTCCTTGCCAATCCAGATGCTGATCAGTTCACAGTGAAAAGGGAGATACACCGAGTTGTGAACGGCGAATCCCGTCTCCCCGTTGCGGATAGCGGCAATAAAGCTTTTCATGGTTTGTTCAATTGATTTTCGTCAGCTCACTGATAAAAAAACAGCAGCCACAGCGCGATAAAAAATGGCAGCAAAATCGGCACTGAATATTTGTAGATATACTCAAAAAAGTCGGGAACTTCGGTCTCCGTCTGCGCGGCAATATTCCTGACCATAAAATTGGGAGCGTTACCAAGATAGGTCATTGCGCCAAAAAAGACCGATGCAACGGAGATGGCCGTCAGATAAATATCCGACGTGAGATCCCCACTCACAGGCGAGCCGGTTCCGGCGGCAAACCGGCTGACATCGCTCGCCATGCCAATATCGAGGCCGAACTTGCCGAGCGCTCCCGCAAGAAAGTTCAGATAGGTCGGCGCATTGTCGAGCACTCCCGACAGGAGGCCGGTCATCCAGTAAATTCTTGAAATCGACAGTTCGGCGGCATGGGTGGCCGCGTAGCGCTCGATGAGTTCAAGCGCGGGAATCATGGTGATGAAAATGCCGATGAACAAAAAGGCGACCTCGCGGATCGGCTCGAAGTTGAACTCGTTGCCTTCGAGCGCCTTTCGGTTGGCTGTTTTATAGGCGACGACCGACACCGCGCCGAGAATCAGCTCACGAATGCCGAACGGCACACCCCAGCGTTGCTGAATGCTCGGAAATCCGGCGATGACGACGGGATCGAGAAACACCGCGAGTATGACCAGCGCGAGAAACGCAATATTCCGCTTGCCGGTCACGGCGATGCCACCCTTCGCGCTGGTCGGCGGCGGCGTCATCTGCGGGTTGCGCGAATCGAGGAAAAAAAAGAGCGCCAGAAGGCCGGAGAGCGTCATCAGCCAGGGAAGCAGCACTTTGGAAAGCACCCAGAAAAAGGGCACGCCTTTGAGAAAACCGAGAAACAGGGGCGGGTCGCCGATGGGGGTGAGTCCACCGCCGATATTGCTGACAATGAAGATAAAAAAGACGATGTGAAACGGTTTGAGCCGCCCTTTGTTGATGCGCAGGTAAGGCCGGATCAGCAGCATGGAAGCGCCGGTCGTGCCGATAAAATTGGCAACCACCGCCCCGACAAGCAAAATCAGCAGATTGGTGAACGGCCTCCCCGGTCGGTCAATGGTGATCAGAATGCCGCCGGAGACGATAAACAGCGCACCGACCAGCGCAATGAAGGAGAAGTACTCCTGCATGGCGTGATGAAGCGTTTGGAATCCGTGAGGAGCGAGAGCGTACCAGGCGGCGACGGCAAGTCCAAGTACCACCGAGACTTTCGGGTAATGACGTTCCCAGAAACGATGGTAGAAGAGCGGGCCGGAGGCGATCATCAACAAGAGCGCGATGAAGGGCAAAAGCAGCCAGAGCGGCGGCATCTCGCCTTGTGAATCGTGAGGCAGGGCGGCGGTTCCGGCGGCCTCGGCCAGGCAAGCTTCAGGAGGGATCATCAGCAACCCTATCGTGACACAAGTGAATAACCGGAGGAAACCGGAAGATCGGGAAGTAGAAGCCATAAGCGTGAGGGTTTTCAAAGAGAACGACAGACTGCCGCGCCCGAACGGGGCAAACAGCACTCCTCCTGAAATGTAGAAAAATCTGCTACCACACGGCAACGACACATCACCAAGGTAAAAACCCGAATTGACAGGCTTTTGTCAATTATCTCCCCCTGATCGCCAAGCAATCATAAATCACCCGCTCCCCCGCATACGCAGTTGTGCTTCTTCGCACAATCTGTCAGCCTTGCAGTTCGTACCGGTTTGTGGTGGCTATGGCTGTTGCAAGTCTTGAGCGTTCTGCAATCACGCGACCGCCCGTACCACCTCAACAATCTCCTCCTTGAGCAAGATATTTTCAGAATCCTTCACTGCCGGTTCAGCTTCATACTTCAATCACCCTCCCCTCGCCGTCGTGATTCATCCACAGCGACGCATCACCAGACAGAGAAAAGGTCGAGAATCCCTGTTATATTGTTGGCGAAGAAACAGTAAGAACATCAGCGGCTCACGACGCTGCATTCTCAACTCCGGAGCTGACCGCCTGAGCGGCGCGGTTTTCCGGTCGAGCCAAATCTATTGATCATGGAATTTTCCCACCTCGACGACAGCGGCTCGCTCCGCATGGTTGACGTTTCCGGCAAACCGCCGACGCGGCGCGAGGCGCGGGCTTCGGGCCGGATCGTCATGCAGCCGGAGACCATCGCGCTGCTTCAGCGCCAGGAGCTACCCAAAGGCAACGTGCTGGCGGCGGCCAAAATCGCGGCCATCCAGGCGGCAAAGCAGACCTCGGCGCTCATCCCGCTCTGCCACCAGCTCAACCTTTCGTGGATCGATATCGAATTCGAAATCGGCGACGACGCTATCGGCATCGTGGCGACCGTCATCACGCGGGAATCGACCGGCGTGGAGATGGAGGCGCTCGTCGCCGTGTCGGTGGCGGCGCTGACGATTTACGACATGTGCAAGGCGGTGGACAAGACGATGGAGATCTCCGCCGTCCGGCTCGTCCGCAAAACCGGAGGCAAGTCGGCGGCGTCGGCGGAGTACCGCCCGCGCACGGCGATCCTCGTCATGTCGGACTCGATTGCCGCGGGCACGGCGACCGACCGCTCCGGCGCAATCCTGCGCGAGGGGCTCGAAGCGGCGGGGTGCGCGGTCGAGGCGCTGACGATCATCCCGGACGAACCGGAACAGATCGTCGCGGCGGTAGAGGCGTGGATCGGCGAGGGGGTCGAGCTCGTCGTCACCTCCGGCGGCACGGGACTCGGGCCGCGTGACCTCACCATCGAAGCGCTCGCGCCGAAGTTCACCCGGCGGCTGCCCGGCGTGGAGCAGGAGCTTTTCCGGTGGGGGCAGGGCAAAGTCCGAACCGCGATGCTCTCGCGGCTCGCCGCCGGGCTGATCGGCAGCACGGTGGTCGTCTGCCTGCCCGGCAGCACGGGCGCGGCCAGGGACGCGCTCGAAGCGATTGTGCCTGGTATTTTCCACGCATTTCCGATGCTCAAAGGGGAGGGCCACGCATGATCACCGTCGAAGAGGCCCGCCAGATCATCGCCGCCACGGTCACGCCATGCGCCCCGGCGGTTGCCGCGCCGTTGCGCCAGCTCCGTGGCCGGGTGCTCGCCGAAGAGGTTCGCGCCGGTTTCGCCATGCCGCGCTTCACCAACGCCGCGATGGACGGCTTCGCCGTCAGGCACAACGAGATCGCCGGAGCGTCGGACGCGGCTCCGGTCACGCTCCCGGTCTCGCAGGAGCTTGCCGCCGGAGCGCTCTCGACAGAACCGCTCGCGGCGGGAACCTGCTGCCGGATCATGACCGGCGCTCCCCTGCCGGAGGGGGCCGACACCGTCGTGCCTTTCGAGCAGACCAGCGGCTTCGGCAGCGACGCCGTGGAGTTCTACAAAGCGCCCGCGAAAGGAGCCAACATCCGCCACGAAGGCGAGGAGGTCGTCGCGGGCGCGTTGCTCGCCGCCGCCGGAACCCGCGTCACGCCCTCCGAAATCGCCCTGCTCGCCACCTTCGGCGTCGCCTCGGCGCTCGTGCGAACGCAGCCGCGAGTGGCGCTCGTCACGGTCGGCGACGAACTGCGCCTGCCCGGCCAGGAGATCGAGCCACTCGCGATTTACAACAGCAACCTGCCGCTACTCGAAGCGAGCGTCGAAGCCACCGGAGCGGAGATCACGCAGACGCACCAGTTGCCGGACGACCGGCAAGCGATTCACAAGGCGCTCGCCTCGGCCATCGCGGAGTCGGATATGGTGATCACCGCAGGGGGCATCTCTACCGGCGAGTTCGACTTCATGCACGAGGAGCTTCAGGTGCTCGGCGTCGAACAGCGCTTCTGGAAGGTGGCGCAGAAACCGGGCAAGCCGGTTTACTTCGGCGCGACCGCTGCAGGCAAGCTCGTCTTCTCGCTGCCGGGCAATCCGGTTTCGGCGCTGGTCGGCCTCCTCGAATACTGCCTGCCCGCGCTCTGTCGGATGCAGGGGGTCGAGCCAGCGCGAAAGTTCACGGCGACGCTCGACGAGCCGTTCCCGGCTGACCGCAAGCGTCACCGCTTCCTCTTCGGGCGGCTGCGCGTCGAGGCGGGCGCACTCCGCTGCAAGCTCTCGCCGCAGACCGAGTCGCACATGCTCACCGCGCTCTCCGGCGCGAACTGCCTCGTCGAAGCGCCGCCCTCGCCCGATGCGCTCCCCGCCGGATCGCTGGTCACGTGCGCCCTGCTGCCATGGACGAATGATCTCTGAGATGTTCCACCCGTTTGAAATCGCGCTCTGCGGCCTCTCCGGTTCGGGAAAGACCACGCTCATGGAGAAGCTGATCCACCGCTTCAGCGCGGAGGGCTTCGAGGTTGCCGCGATGAAGCATGGCTGCCACCGCTTCGAGATCGACCGCGAGGGCAAGGACTCCGACCGCTTCCGGCAGGCGGGCGCGGTTCCGGTGCTGATCGCCGACCGCGAGAAGGAGGCGCTCATTTCGCAAGGGACGGGACGGCTCGACATCGTCGGCTCGACGCTCGCCGCCGACCTGCTCTTCATCGAAGGTCTCAAGGAGCTGGCGGCGCCGAAACTGCTGATGATCGACGCAAGCCGCGAGATTCTGCCGCCGCTCGAAGCGGGCGCAATTCCGCAGGCGCTCGCGCTCGTGCACGACAGCGACGGCGACGCTGGGGAACTCAAACGGTTTGGACTCCCCTGCTTCGGACGCGACGACATCGAATCGATCTCCGCCTTCGTCGCGGAGTTTTTCAGCCGGACGGCGGCGAGCGTTCCCCTCAACGGCCTCGTGCTCGCGGGCGGGCGCAGCTCGCGCATGGGGCGCGACAAGGCGCGGCTCCGCTACCACGACGAGCGCCAGCTCGACCGGACAGCCTCGCTGCTCGCGACGGTCTGCGACGAGGTCTTCGTCTCCTGCCGAAGCGATCAGCTCGACCGCTATTCGGACGCCGGACTCTGCGCCATCGCGGACAGCTACCTCGACCTGGGGCCGCTCGGCGGGCTGCTTTCGGCGCAGCGCCACGCGCCCGGCGCGGCGTGGCTCGTGGCGGCCTGCGACCTGCCCTTCATCGACGAAGCGGTCATGGCGACGCTGGCGGAAGCGCGAAATCCGTATCGTTTCGCTACGGCATTCGCTGGCGACGAAGGCCGCCCCGAGCCGCTGCTTTCGATCTACGAGCCGAAATCGCGCAGGCGGCTGCTCGAACGCCACGCCTCGGGCAACGACTCGCTCCGCTCGTTCCTCATGCAGTCGCGAGTGACGCTGATCGAACCGGACGCACCGTCGAAGCTGCGCAACGTGAACAACCCGGCTGCAATGGATGAAGCGCGACGGGCAATCGGAAAGGACTGCGGCAGATGCTAACCGACCGCTTTGGGCGCACAATCGACTACGTGCGCATCGCCGTCACCAGCGCCTGCAACCTGCGCTGCACCTACTGCCTCCGCGATGAGTCCGAAGCGCCGCAAAAGACGCAGCAACTCAGCGTCGATGATGCATCGCGGCTGATGACGCTCCTCGGCAAAATGGGCGTCAAAAAAATCCGCTTCACCGGCGGCGAGCCGCTGCTCCACCCCGACATCGCCGAACTGGTCAGCATCGCCAAAACGACGCCCGGCATCGAGACCGTCAAAATCACCACCAACGGCGTGCTGCTCGACCGGCATCTTAACGCGCTGATCGACGCGGGCCTGGATGGCGTCAACCTCAGCCTCGACACCCTCGACCGCCACAAGTTCATCTCGATCACGCGGCGCGACCGCTTCGAGCAAGTCCGCAAGGCGCTCGACAGGCTGCTCGCCACGCCCGGCCTCACGGTGAAGATCAACACGCTCATGCTGCGAGGCATCAACAGCGACGAAATTCCGGCCTTCGTCGAGCTGACGCGCAGCCACGCCGTCACCGTGCGCTTCATGGAGCTGCAACCCTTCGACGACCGCCAGATCTGGCGCACCGGCAGGTTCATGGGGGCGGAGATGATCCGCGAGCGCCTCTTCAGTGCCTTCCCGGAACTCGAAGCGATCACCGGCCATTCGACGGAGCACTACAGCTTCCGCCTCACCGGCCACCGAGGCTCGATAGCGATCATCCCCGCCTTCTCCCGCAACTTCTGCGCCAGTTGCTCGAAGCTCAGAATCACCGCCGACGCCCGGCTGATCGCATGCCTCTACCACCACGAAAGCACCGACCTCGCGCCCGCCCTGAAAGCGGAACTGCCGGAAGAGGAGCTGAAAAAGCGAATGATCGAAGCCGTAGACCAAAAGCCAAAAGACGGCCTCAAAAGCAGCCGCGCAGCCGCCGCATCGAGCATGTCGCGGATTGGAGGTTAAACTCCGAAGAATAGGACTTATAACACCTATTCAACCTGTAACACCACCACCGTATTCCCCGGCGTTACCACTCCCCCGGCCAGCACCTTGCAGAAGATGCCTTCGCGAGGCATGATGCAGTCGCCGGTAGCTTTCTGGATCGGGCAAGCGCCGTTGTGGCACTCCTTGCCGATCTGCGTAACCTCCAGCAAAACCTGCTCGCCAACGAGCAGCCGGTCGCCGATGTCAAGCGAGGAAAGATCGACGCCTCTGGTCACGAGGTTTTCGCCGAACATGCCGTCATCGAGTTCCGGCATCGCCTGGCGTACTTCGTCGATGCTCTCGCCCGCCAGCAGCGAAACCTGCCGGCGCCACTCACCCGCATGAGCGTCTCCCTCGATTCCCCAGGCTTCCCTGAGTTCTGCTGACGGAACCGGCTGCTTGACCGTTCCTTTTTCAGCACTAACGCAAATGGCTTCCAGAACGCCCATAAAAGATGAAGTTTGTACTTTTAGCTTGACGACAAGCGAAGAATCAAGAAAAAGATATTCATTCACGCCGTTACATGGAAGCTCCACGCCGATGATTCTGATCTCCCAGGGCAGCATCATGGTCGAAAACAGCACCGATTCCGGTTGATCAGATCACCTCTCATTTTTTTGCAGAAAGCCTTGTCAGCATCATGACGACATTGTACCATTCAAGCTCAGCAATCACTCCGCTCATCGACAGGATTGGCCGAGCCATTACCGACTGGTATGTCAAAAGAATAATGACGGAGATTCGTCATCGCGAGTCCCGAACTTTCGGGACGTGGCGATCCATCTTTAACTGCTTTCACTGATTCCTCATGGATTGCCACGTCGCTATGCTCCTTTCCATGAACATGCGTTGTTTTGCCAGTATTTCACTATATCGGTAACCGATGTAATGTGATGGAAGCTGGCAACAAAAGATTGGGCTGAAGCCCCGGGATTTTTCTGACTGGCTCTCCCCGGCTTGAAAGCCGGGGCAATGCGAATGTATGAGAGCTGCATGTCCGACGGGCTAAAGCCCGCCTGAGTACAATTGGATTGCCACCTCCATGAGCGAGCTGCTTATGCTCCTCAGCAATTTCCCCGGACTTCAGTCCGGGGTTGAAGAAATAGAAAAATCAGGGCTTTAGCCCAATTTCTTTTTCAATGTTGTTTCCGCTTTTTCCCTGAGCAGATACACTTTGTTCAAGGTTCGTGTGCGGTATCGAGCCGGATACGGGTGACTCGCAATGACGCGGAATGTACAAGACAGTTTAGTATTGACTTGACACAACGCACCCGTAACCGTATAGTGGACCCCGATTTTCAGACAGCGGTTTAAGGTGGTAACTTGCCCGAAAAGAGGGTCAAGTTATGAGCGAAAAGAAACGCAACAAATTCACGGCGCAGTTCAAAGCCAAAGTGGCGCTGG
>JAAXWU010000099.1 GCA_013334855.1 Chlorobaculum sp.
GCATGGATCGCGACCGGCAGGCAACGGCTTGCCGGTCTGCTCATGAACAGATGCCATTGCCGCTCGCCGGAGGCCGACAGCTCCGGCGCTTTTTTTCAGTCACGCTTGTCGGACGCGACTTGAAGCTGGATTTTCAGAATGACGTCTGAACGGGCGATCCGGGATGGCGTTTCAAAACGCCGCCTGACCGACCTCGTAAAGAGCCTCAGAACCTTCGGGAAACAACATCGGCAAAATTGGTCAGCACCCGCCTGGCGAACGGCGCGTCCGAAACGGCGTCGCGCAACGCTCCGGCCTCCCCGCCCTCCGCTCCGAGATCAGCAATCTCGTCACGCACATAGGTATCCATAATCTCCCTCGTGTATTCGGGATGGAACTGCACGCCCCAAGCCAATTCGCCAACGCGGAAAGCGTGGTTCGGCTCGAAATCGTTGCAGGCGAGCCGGACAGCGCCGTCGGGCAGCCGCAAGACGCTCTGCGCGTGGGTCGCGTGGGCGGCGAAGCGCGCCGGAATGGCGTCAAAGAGCGGATCGCGCTCGCCGTCGGGCGTCAGCTCGATAGTGACCGTGCCGACCTCCCGGCCTCGCGGATGGTAGCCGACCTCGCCACCGGCGGCTCGCCCGAGAAGCTGGTGGCCGTAGCAGATGCCGAGGAACGGTACGCCCGTCGCGATCAGCTCGCGGATCCACCGCTCGATGGCCACGCTCCACGGCAGGTTGTCCGTCACCATGGCGTGCGAGCCGGTGACGACCGCCCCGGCGCACCGTTCCGGCGCGGGCAGCGGTGCGCCGCCCTCGGCATCGACCACCACGACCGGGCACGACGCCTCGCCAAGTCCGCGCCGCACCCAATCCTCGAAATCTCCCAGCCGTTGCGCCTCGGTGGCGAAGGTGCTACCGGCCTTTATTATGTACAGGTTTTTCATGAACGTTGATCTCACATGATGAAAGCTGCCGCAAAGCTATCATCTTTCGCGGGCGGAAACAATCGCATAACCGGTTATCGCTCCTTTTTTTCGTATATTGGCCGCAAATCAACAGCGGGCCTGCGCCGCCCGACCAGTCACAGGATGAAACACCACTCACTCATATTTCTGACCGGCTTCAGCGGCTCCGGCAAATCGACCATCGGCCCGCTTCTGGCCAACTCGCTCGGCTTCGAATTCATCGACCTCGACCGCGAGATCGAGCTTGCCGCCGGAAAGAGCATCAACCGGATTTTCGCCGAGGATGGTGAAGTCGCCTTCAGGTCGCTCGAACTCCGGACGCTCGAACGGATCGGCAGGCAGGAGCGGATGATCGTCTCGCTCGGCGGCGGCGTGCTCGAAAACGACCGCTGTTTCGAACTGATCCAGACCCACGGCACCCTGATCTACCTGAAATCGAGTCCGGAAGTGCTCACGCTCAGGCTTCAGCACAAGACCGACCGCCCACTGCTGAAAGGCGCGGACGGGCAAAAGCTGACGCGGGAGGAGATTCAGCAACGCATCGCGGAGCTTCTGAAAAAACGGGAACCGCGCTACATGAAAGCCGATCTGGTGCTTTCCACCGACGCCAAAAAGATCGGCGCGAGCGTCGAGGAGCTGACGCGCAAAATCGAGCGCCACATCCGGCGCGAGTCGAAAACCAACACTAACGAGCAGTAAAAGATGCAGACTCCCTCCAGCCATATCATTGTCAGAACGCCGGTTATCGATTCGATTGGCGAACTGTACGCCACGAATGGGCTCGCCAATAAAACCGTGCTGCTCTTCGACGAGAACACCCGCGAGCTGTTCGGCGACGCCATCATCGACTCGATGCAGCGCCAGGGGTTCCGCACCTGCGAGCTGGTCGTGCCCGCTCGCGAGACCTCCAAAAGCGTTTCGACGGCGTGGAAATTGTATGGACAGATGATCGAGGCGAACGTTGACCGGAGCTGGAACCTGCTCTGCGCGGGCGGCGGCGTGGTCGGCGATCTCGGCGGCTACATCGCGGCGAGCTACTACCGCGGCATTCCGGTGGTGCAGTTGCCGACGACGCTTCTCGCCATGACCGACAGCTCCATCGGCGGCAAGGTGGCCATCAACCACCCGCTCGGCAAGAACCTCATCGGCTACTTCCACATGCCGGAACTGGTGCTGATCGATCCCAACTTTTTAAGGACGCTCCCCTCTCGCGAAATTTACGGCGGAATGTCTGAAGTAGTTAAATACGGCTTCATTGCCGACCGCGACTTCTTCGACCTGCTCACCGGGCACTGGGACGAGGTGTTGCGCCTCGAAGAACCCTGGCTCTCCAAAGCGGTCAGCCGGAGCGCCTTCATCAAAGCTGACGTGGTGGAGAAGGATTTCCGCGAGACCACCGGCCTCCGGGCAACCCTGAACTTTGGCCACACCTTCGCCCACGGCCTCGAAAAAATGGCCGAGTACCGCAACCTTCGCCACGGCGAGGCGGTGACGATCGGCATAGTCTGCGCCCTCTTCCTGTCGCACCAGCTCGGATTTCTGCCCGAAGCGGAGTTGCATGAAGGACTCTCGCTGCTCGCCCGCTTCCGTTTTCCGCGTGGCCTCGTCGAGAAGCGCTTCCTCTCGCTCGACCGCCAGGAGCTGCTGGAGAGCATGCACTCCGACAAAAAGAAGATCGACAAGCAACTCCGCTTCGTCCTCCTCGACCGCATCGGCCACGCCTTCCTGCACGAACAGGACATCGCGAACGAAGAGGTTCTTCAGGCGATTGACGACGCAAAGGGGTGGTTCTCGGAGAAACGGTAAGAGATCAGACGGGCCATGCGGGATTGGGAGCAGAAACGCCGCAAGTCTGATCGTCCGGCGCGAGCGCTGCAGACAGTCGTCGCCCGCGAAACCGAAGCGGTCTGCTGGGCGTGGACGAGTTAAGATAGTGGTTAGAAATCTCATTGTGTGAGCAGCAAGAGTGACTGATTTTGACGATCTCGCTGTTTTTGTATAACATGCCTTGCATTGTACAACATGTTTCGCGAGGGGATATGGAAAAAGAAAAGGCAGACCAGATGATCGGAATCCGCATTCCGAAGAGCGTTGACCAACGGCTTGACATCCTTGCTAAAAGAACTGGCCGAAGCAAGACTTATTACATCCGTGAGGCCATCATGGAGCATCTCGATGATCTTGAAGACATCTACCTGGCTGAACAGGTGCTCGAACGTGTCAGGCGTGGCGAGGAGCCGGTATCCAGCATAGATGAAGTGGAGAAACGTCTTGAGCTGGACGATTGAGTTTACAGCGTCGGCGGAAAAAGAGCTTGCCAAGCTGGACAAATCCGGGGCAAAGAGGATTCTCAAGTACCTTCGGGAAAGGGTTTCAGTGGATCCCAGAGCTTCCGGCAAGGCGCTGAAGGGTGACCATTCAGGTCTCTGGCGATACCGGATCGGCGATTATCGAGTGATTTGCGACATTTACGATGAAACGATAACCGTTCTCGTTGTCCGCGTGGGCCATCGGAAAGAGGTATATCGGAGTTAAACGCACTGTCAGAGGCAATCCGTATTGTTGAGACGCGAGTGCTGCTGACCATCATCGCCCGCAAACCGGAAGCGGAGAGGTGGGCGTTGGCGAGGTGAGTGGGAGATTGATGTTTTGAGGAACGTGTTAGAAGCTTCAAATAGCATTTCAGTGAAATTGTTGTTATAATGTCAATTGATGATATTGAGACGTAAAATTTGTAAATTATTATGTGTATGTTATCTTAATATATGGTATAGCATTTTGTGATAGATTTTTTACTCAGACTTATAATATAAACGATTATGTCTGAAATTTCTTTGTTTGATGCTCCTGATACTAATGAGCAGATGCCCTCAGATGAGGAAGTAAAAAAACTTTGTGATGAACTTCGGCGTCGCTGCAATGCAGCTAAGATTGAATATGAAGAGTTTGAGCCTTCTGATGAAGGCGATATTTCTTCAAGGATAGGAATTAAGTCTGGGCGCGATCAACGCTGGTTGTACTGTTGGAGTTATAAAGACTATCTAGAACTATTAAGTATTGAATTTGAACGTTATACATTTCTGACAGGTCTTAATGCTATTTGTTCATATGATAAGGGGCTGGTTGAGGCTATTGTAAAACCAATTTCTGGTATTGGGGTATCGCGAAATTCTTATAGACGGTTACTCGGTATAATTCTACCAGATGGTACAGATTCTTTAGAAAATTATTCTATAAATTTAGAGTCGCATATAGAGCCAAAGACAACGATATCTCTTTCTTCTCCAACAAAAGAGATGACTATATTGGCTGGGCGAATATCGAGACCATACTTGTCATTAAAAATACAGAGAGATGGAATAAAACAGCAAGATCAGGCAGAAGAAATTCTGAAAAAGTTATCTGATGCATTGTTTTTTCAAATTGATCTATTAACGGATGTTCCTCTCTTTTTAGTTAGAGATAGACGCTCTTCTCGAACGCGCCCGAAAAGAAATCCTCAAAAAAATCAAATAGAACTTATTTATCTAACAGTCGAGTATGATTCTGCGCCAATATCACTCTATTGGTATGCAAGAAGTGCGGTTGGAATGCCTTTATTACAGTTTCTTGCGTTTTATCAAGTGATTGAATTTTACTACAATACTTATTCGGAAGCGGAAGCACGTAGACGTCTAAAAAAAATCCTTAAAAATCCTACATTTCGAGGTGATCCTGATGCGGATATTGGAAAAATTCTATCTACAATTCAGGTTACTAAAACAGGTGCTGTTGGGGACGAACGCTCACAATTAAAAGCAACGCTTAATGAGTGTATAGACCCAGAGTCACTAAGAGATTTTTTGTTATTCGATAAGGAAAGGATGGATTTTTTTTCATCAAAAACAAAATATCTCCCAGTGCATAAGCTTCCTTTGAGTAATCCGAATGTTGATTTACGGAATGACGTTGCAGATAGACTCTATGAAATTAGATGCAAAATAGTTCATACAAAATTAGACCCGCGAACGGGAGATCTTGAGTTACTTCTTCCATTCTCAAAAGAGGCAGATCAACTTCATTTTGATATTGAACTTATTCAGTATTTAGAGCAACAAATTCTTGTATCAACAAGTACTTCAATATGATAGCGGATGCCACACGTCGGATTAACTGAGTTATGATCAAACAAATATTTGCTTTGTTAAAAAGTTGAGGGTAAAACTAAAAAAATGGTGAAAGTATATAAGTGTAAGGTTATCATTTTTTATGTTTCAGACTCATTTATACCATTATGACACAAATGAGTCTGAAAGAAATCAGTTTCAGATCGCTCACCTCCCAAACCTCATCCTCAGCGCTTCCCGATAAGCCTCCAACCTCTCCGCAATCTCAACCATATGATCCCCGCCAATTTTTTCCAGCAGGGCGTTGGCGATGACGGGGGCTACGACGGCTTCGGCGACTACTCCGGCGGCGGGGACGGCGCAGGTGTCGCTACGTTCGAATCTCGACTGGATGGCTTCGAGCGTGGCGAGGTCGAAGGAGCGGAGCGGGGAGACGAGCGATGAGATCGGTTTCATGGCTGCGCGGATGTGAATCGGCTGGCCGCTCGACATGCTCCCTTCGATGCCTCCGGCGCGGTTGGTTTCGCGTCTCAATCCCTTCTCTCCACCGGCAAAGAGTTCGTCGTGCACCTCTGAGCCGGGTTTGCGGGCGTTGTCGAAGGCGGGGCCGATTTCGACGCCCTTGATCGCCTGGATCGACATGATGGCGGCGGCGAGTTCCGCGTCAAGCCTGCGGTCGTGCTGAACGTAGCTGCCGAGGCCCATCGGGACGCCGGTGATGTAGAGTTCGACGATGCCGCCGAGGGTGTCGCCGTCCGCTTTGGCCTTGTCGATGGCGGCGATGGCGGCGGCTTCGGCTTCGGGGTCGAGCATCCGCACCTGCGATTTGTCGGCTTCGGCGGCGAGGCTTTCGGCTCCGGCGTCGAGCAGCGCCTGCAACGAGGCGGGAGCTGCGGCTTCGGCGGCGGGGCCGATGGCGGAGATGTAGCTGCCGATCTGGATACCGAGCTGGCGGAGGAACGCTTTGGCAAGCGATCCGGCGGCCACTCGGGCGGCGGTTTCGCGGGCCGAAGAGCGGTCGATGACCGGTCGGATGTCGTCGAAGCCGTATTTTATGCAGCCGGTCAGGTCGGCGTGGCCGGGACGCGGAATGGTGATCTTCTGCACCTCCGAGGCGTGATCCTCGAACTGCGCCATCGGCGTCGTCCAGTTCTCCCAGTCGCGGTTGCGGATGACGAGGGCGACCGGCGAGCCGATGGTTTTGCCGAAGCGCACTCCGGAGAGCACCTCGGCGCGGTCGGTTTCGATCTTCATGCGACCGCCGCGTCCATAGCCCTGCTGGCGACGGGCAAGCTGGTCGTTAATGTCGGCTTCGGCGAGTGCGACGCCTGCGGGAAGACCTTCGACAATGGCCGAGAGCGCCGGGCCGTGCGATTCGCCTGCGGTGAAATAGCGTATCATATCAGTGCGGGAAGAGGTCGTAAAAGTTGAAATAAAAGATATTGGGCTGAAGCCCGGTGTCTTTGTTTGATTCGTAAACCCCGGCTTGAAAGCCGGGGCAATTGATTTGATTTTATTGCCCCGGACTTCAGTCCGGGGTTCTGAAGAAAAAAATAGAGGGCTTTAGCCCAATTTCCATAGGCAACGTTTGTGTTCTATTGTCGCCTGAGAAACGATTGTCCGACCAATAATAGTCGAGCAAGATAACAAAAAAGCCCGGCGATTGCGCGCCGGGCGTGGGTCATATCTACTCAGCCGTGAATCAGCGCAGTTTCTTGGCGGCTTCTTTGGCGTAGTAGGTGAAGATGATGTCGGCACCGGCACGCTTCATGCAGAGGAGCGACTCCATCATGACGCGCTCTTCGTCGAGCCAGCCTCTGGCGGCGGCAGCCTTGACCATGGCGTATTCGCCCGAGACGTGGTAGATCGCCACCGGCACGTCGAAGCGCTCCTTGGTGCGCCAGACGATGTCGAGGTAGGCCAGGCCGGGCTTGACCATCACGATGTCCGCGCCCTCGATGATGTCGAGTTCGATCTCTTTCATCGCCTCTTCGGTGTTGGCCGGGTTCATCTGGTAGGTGGTCTTGTCGCCGAACTGCGGCGCGGAGTGCAGGGCATCGCGGAACGGGCCGTAGAAGCTCGAAGCGTATTTGGCGGCGTAAGAGAGAATGCCTACGTCGGAGTGGCCGGATTCGTCGAGCGCCTCACGGATCGCGCCAATGCGGCCGTCCATCATGTCGCTCGGAGAGACAAAGTCAGCGCCAGCCTCGGCGTGGGAAACGGCCATCTTCTGCAATACCACAACGGTTTCGTCGTTGAGAATGATGCCGTCCCTGACCAGGCCGTCGTGACCGAACGGGGTGAAGGGATCGAGCGCGACGTCGGTCATGATGCACAGCTCTGGCACGGCTGCCTTAATGGCGCGGATTGCCTGCTGGAGGATGCCGTTATCGTTGTATGCCTCGCTGCCATCCTCGGTTTTCTGTTCCGGAATACCGAACAGGTCGATGGCCGGGATGCCCAGATCCCAGA
>JAAXWU010000100.1 GCA_013334855.1 Chlorobaculum sp.
TGATCGTCGATCTGACCGACACCACCGTCACCCTCGACGCCAACCACCCGATGGCCGGTCTCGACCTCAACTTCGAACTCGAACTGGTCGAAATCCTCTGATTTTCTCCTCGCTCAAGCCGTGATGTGCCGTAATGTCACGGCTCGAGCATGGATCGCTTCGGCAGACATGTCTCTGTGAACTCTTCTTGATTTGGAGACAGCCTGCCAATCCCGCCTGCCAATCCGATCATCTTTTTGCGCGACTCCCGCTTTCATCTTTCGTCAGGATATACCGTTGCGCTGTCATGCTCGCCGCAAGAGCGAAGGCGCAAGCCAGAAGGGTTGAGCAGTTGTTCAGCGCTCTTTTGTCAGCGCTTGAAAATCCGATGTATTCTTTGTACATAAAAATGTAAGTCTCTCCATCGGGCTTACTCGGTTCCTTCCGGGATGGCACACCCTTACTCATTTCAGTTACCTCTTTTAACCATGTTTTCAGCAAACGGCGCGTCTCCGCAGGACACTCTTGCGCTTGCCATCCACGGCAATATCGCAGCAAAAATTAATTTCGCTTGTCAGCAGAGTTCATTCGCTTTTCTTCGTGATCTGCGCGTGGAAAACAGGGATGTCGAGTCGAGCCTTGACGATCTGCGGGTCACTCTCCGCTCGAACCCGGAATTCCTGAAGCAGAAATCATGGAGGATCGACCGGATCGCGCCTGGTGAAATCGTAACGCTCAAGGATCGTGACATCGAGCTGGATGGCGGTTTTCTGTTGAACCTCGCGGAATCGGTTCAGGGAACGGCCCATTGTACCGTGGAAGCAGGTGGCCGGGTTGTTGGCGAGCAGAGCTGGCCCGTCGAGCTGCTGGCTTATAACGAATGGGGCGGCGCTGGTTACATGCCGGAGCTTCTCGCCGCGTTTTCGATGCCGAACGATCCGGCGGCAGACAGTGTCCTGCACGATGCCGTCAAGGCGCTCAGGAAAGCTGGCAAGCCGGACGGGATCGATGGCTACAAGTCTGGCAGTCGCGCACGGGTTTGGGAGCTGGCCTCGGCAATCTATACGGCAATCGCCAACCTTGGTCTTGGTTATACGCTTCCTCCTTCAAGCTTCGAGCAGAACGGGCAGAAGATTCGGCTGCCAGCCCAGGTGCTGGAGAACCGTGTGGCGACCTGTCTCGATACGACGATGCTGTTTGCTTCGGTTTTCGAACAGGCCGGTCTGAATTCAATTGTCGTCTTGCCGCAAGGCCATGCATTTGTCGGCGTATGGTTGCAGCCCGAAGAGCTTTCAACCATCGTCATCGATGAAGCCGAGACCCTGCGCAAGCGGGTGCAGCTCAATGAGCTTTTGCTGATAGAAACCACCTGTGTAACCCGACATCCTGCGCTCCCGTTTTCAAAGGCTGTCGCGGCGGCGGTCGAGAGTATCGCTCCCGGGAATGATGAGACATTCAATGCCGCAATCGACATTCGAAGGGCGCGGGCGCACCGCATCAAGCCGCTTGCCCTGAAGAGCGATCGACAGGGCGGAACGGGCGCATCCGACGACAACCTGGTTGTTGAACAGGTCATGGAGGCGGCCCCATCGCTTCCCGATTTCACCGGAGACATCGAAGAAGAAAAGCTGGACGAGACTCCGGCAGGTCGTCTTGAACGCTGGCAGCGAAAACTGCTCGACCTTTCGACAAAAAACTCACTGCTCAACCATAAATCCTCCAGGTCAAGTCTGCATTTAATCTGCCCCGATGTGGCTCTTCTCGAAGACAAGCTTTCCGGTGGCATCAAAATATCGATCAGGTCAGTTCCGCGTTCGGGTGCTCAAGGGCAGGATGAGGCGCTGCATCGTCAGCGAACAGGCGAAAGTATTACCAGCGAATATGCCCGTGAAGCGCTGAATCAAGGCCAGGTTCTGGTCGATATGGGTGAAGAGGAACTCTCGAAGCAGGCAGTCGAGATTTACCGTAAAGCCCGGACGGCTCTTGAAGAGGGGGGCGCGAACACACTCTATCTTGCCCTCGGTTTTCTTCTCTGGAAGCATCGCGATCTGAAAGATGAACGGCGTTTCCGTGCGCCGCTTATTCTGCTGCCGGTCACGCTCGAACGCAAATCCGCACGAAGCGGTTTCAGGCTCTCATCTCATGACGATGAACCGCGATTCAACACGACGCTCCTCGAAATGCTGAGGAAGGATTTCGACCTTGAGATCAGAGGATTCGATGGACCCCTGCCAACTGATGAGAGTGGTATCGATGTGAAAGGAATCTGGGAGCGGATCAGAAGAGAGGTGAGAGATGTTCCCGGTTTTGAGGTTGTCGAGGAGGTTGTGCTTGGCCATTTCTCCTTTGCCAAGTACCTCATGTGGAAGGACTTGGTAGCTCGTACCGATGAACTGCGCAAAAGTCAGGTCGTCAGGCATCTCATCGATTCGCCACGCGATCCCTATCCAGCCAAAGCGCCCTTTGTTGACTTGGCCGAACTGGATCGGGAGTACGCGCCGTCTGACCTGCTGACGCCTCTTCCGGCAGACGCCTCCCAGATGGCGGCTATCGCGAGCGCCGACCGGGGAAAAGATTTCATCATCATCGGCCCGCCCGGCACCGGAAAAAGCCAGACCATCAGCAATCTGATTGCCCATATGCTGGGCAAGGGGAAATCCGTGCTTTTTGTGTCCGAAAAGACCGCCGCTCTTGAAGCTGTCCATCGCCGGCTGGAAAAGGCGGGTCTTGGACGTTTCTGCCTGCAACTGCATTCGAGTAAAGCCCGAAAGAGCGATGTGCTCGGGCAGTTGCACGATACCTGGCAACTGCGCAGGAAAGCGGCTGTCGATGACTGGCCAAAGGAGGCGGAACGACTCAGGCAGCTTCGTGACCAGCTCAACCTTGTGGTTGACCGGCTGCATCTTCGCCGCGGCAACGGATTGACGGCGCACTACGCCATAGGCGTCAAGGTTCGGGATGAAGCGATAGCCGCCAGAGTGACTTTTTCCTGGGTCTCGGCTGACCGGCATGACGAAAAACGGTTGGCGGGTATGCGCGAAGCTGTCGAAAAGCTGCGCGTGCACTACGCCGCCATCGGCAATCTTGCCCAAACGCCATTCAGGCTTGTCAGTTCCGGCGAGTGGTCGCCGCAATGGCAGGGGCAGCTCGCCGAGCAGGCCGTCCGGCTCGCTACGGCCGCAAGCAAGGTTGACAAGGCTTGCGCCGCGTTGCTCGATGGCGCAGGAATTGCGCTCTCTGATCTGACGCTCGAACGTCTCGATGCCGTCTCGGAGTTCGCCTCGCTGCTTGCGGAATCCTGGCGCAAACAGACGTCGTATGCCCTTGAAGCTGACGGCCAGGAGCGAATCGAAGCGCTCGAAGAGGCGGTCAGTCGGCTCAAAGCCTATGCCGAAGCGCAGGCTTCGCTGAGCTGCGCCTACGAGCCAATGGCGTGGCGTCGTCTCGATGGCGACGACATCGCCCGGCGCTGGCAGGAGGCCGAGGCGTTATGGGAGCCAAAGGGATTTTTTGCCAGGCGGAAACTGATCAAGGAGATGAAGACGGCAGGAGCGCTCGGCGATCCCGATCCTGCGCGTGATGCGGCAATCCTGAAGCGTCTGCGCGAAGATGGGGAAGCCATCGATCGCCTGGACGGCACGCTTTCGGGGTTCAGGGCGTGGAAGGGTCACGCCAGCGATGCCGAAGCAGTCAAGGCATTCGAAGAGATCGGCAAACGCACCAGATCGATGGTTGGCCGCCTTGTCGATGATACGACAGCGCTCCTCGATGTGCGCGGCAAGGTTCGGACTCTTTTGAGCGACGGCAACGATCTTCTTGCTCCGGATGCCACGGTTGGCCGTGCAATAGCACAGTTTCACGAAGCGAACAGTCAACTGCAGGAAGCGTGTATCAGATTCCAGGCGCTCGCTGGCCGTTCCATCAGGGAGCATTTCGCCAGCCATGGCAATGCGCTCGAAGCCATTCGTGAAACCGGCGAACAGATCGCCGCACGTCATGCTGAATTGAATTCATGGTGCGCATGGCGGCGTTATCGCGATGAGGCTGTCGCGCTGGAGCTTGGAGCGTTCGTCGATGCGCTCGAAGCTGGCCGGATTCCTGTCAATGAAGTAGAAAAAACTTTCGAGGCGGCCTACTGCGCCTGGTGGTCGTCGATGGTGATCGGCGAGGATGAGGTGCTGCGAACCTTTTCCACGCCACTGCATTCCGCCACGATAGAAAAATTCCGTGAACTCGACGACCATTTTCAGAAGCTGACGGCAGACTATATCGCGGCCAGACTTTCAGGCAACGTGCCCGATCCTGACGACATCGAGCGAACATCCTCATGGGGTCTGCTGCGTCGGGAGATTCAGAAACGCAGTCGCCACAAGCCGGTAAGGCAGCTTGTTCAGGAAATTCCCGACGTGCTGACCACGCTCGCTCCCTGCCTGATGATGTCGCCGCTCTCGGTCGCGCAGTATCTGCCAGCGGATCAGGCGCTCTTTGATGTTGTCATCTTCGACGAAGCATCGCAGATTACCGTCTGGGACGCTGTCGGTTCCCTCGCACGCGGCAAGCAGGTCATCATTGCCGGTGATCCGAAGCAGATGCCGCCGACCAACTTCTTTGCCCGTTCCGAAGATGATCCCGACGGCGAAGTCGATATCGAAGGTGATCTCGAAAGCATTCTCGACGAGATGATCGGCGCAAGTATTCCGCAATGTTTGCTCAATCTCCATTACCGTTCACGCCGGGAGAGCCTGATCGCATTCTCCAACAGCCGCTATTACGATCACTCTCTCATCACATTCCCTGCTCCGGTTCATCCTGACCGTGCGGTGAAGCTTGTTCGCTGCGATGGCTTTTACGCCCGTGGCAAAGCTCGGCACAACGAAGGCGAGGCAAAAGCTGTTGTAGCCGAAATTCTCAGGCGGCTGACCCATCCCGATGAACAAATCCGCTCTCAATCCATTGGAGTGGTGACCTTCAACACCGAACAGCAAGGGCTTATCGAAGATTTGCTTGACAAGGCGCGTTCGTCGAATCCCCATATCGAACCGGCATTTTCAAGCGAGCATACCCTTGAGCCGGTGTTCGTCAAGAACCTCGAAACCGTGCAGGGGGACGAGCGTGACGTGATCCTTTTCAGTGTCACCTACGGGCCTGACCAGTCGGGTCATGTCAGAATGAATTTCGGCCCGCTCAATCGTGACGGCGGTGAGCGGCGGCTCAATGTGGCCATGACGAGAGCGCGTTCCGAGATGCTCGTATTTTCAACGCTCACTCCCGACCGCATCGATCTCTCCCGAACCTCCGCCAGAGCCGTGGCCGATCTGAAACATTTTCTCGAATATGCTGAACGCGGCCCATCCGTGCTTGGCGCTGCCGTTCACGGTTCGATGGGTGATTTCGATTCACCATTCGAGTCCGCTGTCGCCGTGGCATTGCGTGGCAAAGGGTGGACGGTTCAGCCACAGATTGGCGTATCGGCATACCGCATCGATCTTGGCATTGTTCATCCTGACTATCCAGGCCGCTATCTTGCGGGCATCGAATGTGATGGCGCCATGTACCACAGCTCGGCTTTTGCCCGTGAGCGTGACAAAATCCGTCAGGCTGTGCTCGAAGGACTTGGCTGGAAGATTCTGCGCGTCTGGTCAACCGACTGGTGGACTTACCGGCTCAAAGCTCTCGATGACCTCCATCAGGCGCTTGCCGGGTTACTCGAAACCGACAGACAGATGCCGGTCGAGGAGTCCGTTAACGAACCTGTTCAGGTCGAGACAGCACGCATCGAGAGCTTGCGGGTATCGTCCGATGAACGATTCCAGTCCAGTGTGCTGACCGTGGACAATGCGCTTTTGGCGGAAAAAGACAGCACCTATCAGGTTGCGCAACTGGATGAGGAGCGCTTCCATCCCGAGCCTGATCTTTTTTACGCCGCTGAGTACTCTGCTCGTCTTGGTGAAATGCTCGATTACGTCATCGAGCATGAAGGCCCTGTGCATGAAGAGGTGCTTGTCAGAAGGATTGCCCGATTCCATGGCTTCAAACGGGCTGGCAAGCAAATCCAGGACATCGTGCTTGCCATCGCTAAACGCCGCAAATGCCACAGCAGGGAAAAAGCGGGACTCTTTTTCTGGCCTGAAAGCAGGTTTGAAACACTGCACGCCCAGGCTCGCTGGAAAGAGCGCGATGATGAAATGCGCAAGGTCGAATACATATGCACGGAAGAACTCAGGGCAATAGACAAGCTGCTCGAAACCAGCGGCGACCCGGTCGAACTGGCCCGAAACCTCGGCATAGCCCGCCTCAGCCAGTTTGCCCGGGAGCGGATTGTCGAAGCGATGGGGGGCGGCGGGAAAACTCTGTAACATGAATAACTTTGGCAGGGCGGTTGTTATGCGACATCTGTGGCCTTGCTGTTTTCTTTAACAGCGCTGCTCGAAGCGTCGAACCATGCGGCGAGGCCTATGTCAACATCGTCAACGTATCATCTTTCCACCATGAAACCTCTCACTCTCTGCATCACCGGAAGCACTGACGGCATCGGGCTGGCGGCGGCGAAACACTATCGCTGATCAGCGAACAGTCAACGGTCTCCGACCTGATCCTCGAAATGACCTCCAAGCGCTACGGCGTCAGCGGCATCGTCGATGCGGATGGCAAGCTCACCGGCATCTTCACCGACGGCGACCTGCGACGACTGGTGCAGACCGGCGAGTCGTTCCTCGAAAAGAAAGCGGCGGAGGTGATGACCCCCAACCCGAAAACCGTCTCGCCCGACCTACTCGCCAAAGCCTGCCTCGAACTCCTCGAAACCCACCGCATCACCCAGCTCATGGTGTGCGACGAAAAGCACTGCCCGGTGGGAATAGTGCACATCCACGATCTGGTAACGCTGGGGTTGTAATGGTGGGGGAAGGAAGGTTTAGAAGCCTGCTTTCTACTCACTCATTTTTGCTTTTTTAGTTTCTCTGGCAATTTCAAGTATGATAAAATCAGTTATCTTATAAAACATATTTTCCCTATACGACATAATGTTCATCATCCACCGATAGATTGATTTATATTTTTCTGCGGATATTCCGCAGTGTAATAATCAATATAAAACGGATACATATTCAATATTTTGATTAATACTCGATTTAGTAATGCTTTTAGAATTTGATTATTTTTTATTGCAGCAATTCCACCATATTCGCCTTTAACCCCATGAGCCGAATTGTGTCGTTCCTGAAATGCTTCTTCTTCAAGATCGGCTCTTCGCAATATTTAATGGTAACGCTCGCAGGTAATTACGTCAACCGGTAATGGCCATGTTGAGCTTTCCACAGTAAAACAGAATCCTTGTCCGGTAGCTTGAAAAGCTGTGGAATCCTCGTGCTGCTGCTTTATACAACTGGATTTTGCTGTTCAGTCCTTCGGAGACCGCGTTGGTGATCTCGTGCTTGAAATAGTTCAGAATGTTGTCGAAATGGCGTTTCAACAGCTCCTTGACTTTGATCATGGGTTTCAACTTTAACTGCTCGACTCGTTTCGACCAGT
>JAAXWU010000009.1 GCA_013334855.1 Chlorobaculum sp.
CGGTGAAGTAACGGAGGAAAGCAAACCATAAAAAAGCGTCCCGACTGTTCAGGACGCTTTTTTTACGGGGATTCGTGGAGGGCCTGGAGTGGGGCGTTGCTGTCGCTTTTTGATTTGCGTAAAACGGAGGGAATTCGTAACCTGTTGCAAGCACAGTGCTTTATTGCTATTGGCAGGTACAGGTTCCTGGAAAGGCTTACAGGGTAGCGGCAAGAGACCATCGGTAACAGACTCATTTTTTCCCATGAATAAAGTCAGTACATCAGCACGGCAGGCTTCGATGCGTTGTTATCTCTTCGTTATTTCTATTTTCACGTTGACAGCTCTTTCCGTTTCCCCTCGAATGCTCCATGCTCGGCAAATTCATGTCGCCATCGGCGAAGAGTATGGCGGCGGTGTCGTAGGCTGTATTTTTCAGCCAGGCGATCCTGGATATGTGTCTGGAGAACAGCACGGCCTCATCGTCTCCCGAAGTCGTCTTGACTATGCGTCGGTTTATGGCCGGACGCCGCCCGATACCACTGACGCTTCATACAATGAGTGGTTGATAAAGGATCATCGTTTCAGATGGAGCACCGGCGTTACGGCGTCTCCTTCATCCCCGCTTTATTCCGGTAAGCCGGTCGGCACATCGACCGCTTTCGGAACCGGACGGTCGAATACGTTGGCCATTCTCGCGCTCTATCCCGCCTCGCGCTTCAAATACACGGCGGCGGCGATGTGCGTCAGCTACTCGGTCACGGTCGATGGAAGGAGCTTCGATGACTGGTATCTGCCCAGCAAGGACGAACTGGCCCGGCTGGCGCTGCATCAAGAAGATTTCGGCGGTCTGGTATATGACAACGTATTCTGGAGCTCGTCAGAGGATGGTCCGGAAATCGCCTGGAACTATTATTTGATCAGGAGCAGCTCGGACGACATTCCCGACAACGTCCACAAGAGTGGACCCGGCAGCGTACTCGCCGTGAGAGATTTCTGAGCCGGTCTTCTCGTCGCTTGCCCTGATCGAGTTTTTCAAACATCATTCAACCTGGCAACCGGATAGAGCCTGATGAAAAAGCACTTTTTTATCGTTTCGTTTCTCATTTGCGCTTTCGCTACCAAAGGGATTTCTGCCGAAATGCCAGATAGCGGAGAGCTGCAAGCTCGCGCCACTCAAGGAGACATGAGGGATCAATTCAGTTATGCGCTCTACCTCGTTGAAAATGATCCCGCAGGTTTCGATAAAGCGATGCCCTGGTTCATCCGCGCTGACGCCTCTGGTGACGCTGTCTGCGAGTATGTGGTGGCCCAGTTGCTGATCGTAAATGACGAAGGGGTACTACCTGCGCTTCCATGGCTGAAAAAATCGGCTGCCCATGGATTTTTTCCCGCAATGAATCACCTGGGTGAACTCTACAGCAAGAAATACTCCGGAATCGAGACAAATTACGTCGAGGCTGAGCGCTGGTTCCGCATCGCATCTGACGGAGGATATGCTCCAGCCGACTACAATCTCGGGAAGATGTATCTTGAAGGTCTCGGTGTTCCCAAAGATATCGACAAGGCGATTTTGCTTTTGCAGCGCTCCGGGAGCAAAGGGGTGAGTCTGCTCAGAATGAAAGGATTAATCAAGCTCTACTAAAAAAGGATGCCGAAAAAATTCATTGTCACGATTTCGGCCATATGCCTTCTGGCCGCAACGCCGTCAGTTGCAAGCGAGAGCGGGGCCTCGTTCGAGGAGACGGTCAGGGTGCAGCGCGAGCAGATTTCCGCGGCGATTGCCGATCCGGTCAACGGATGCGGCCAGTTCCAGTGGCGCTATGCGGAACGGGGCGCCGATCTCGTCTATGAACCGGTCAGCGGATATGTCTGGGCGACCTTTCCCGATCTGGCGATCCAGTTTACGCATGACGAGGCACAGAAGTATCTCGATTCGCTCACCCTCGCCGGGCAGAAGGGATGGCGACTGCTGACTGAAGAGGCGTTATTTCCATCCAGTCTCGGAGTGCTGTACAACATCGATTTGCGTGTGAGCAACGCCGATATTTTGCGGTTTCGCGTGCCATCCATCGCCGAGTACTCCAAAAGCAGTACGCTTCTTTCCGGTATCAGCCATAGCGGCGGTTATTCTCACTACTTCATACGAAACGGGCTTTTCAACGATTCACGTGATACTGCGCAGGCGTATCTGCTTGCTGTACGTCCCTTCAACGAACTCGACCGTCTGGTCGCCGACAACCGGCAGCGTACCGACAGCGAGTTGCTCCGCATGGTTGCAGGCTACCTGCTCAAGGGCCAGACGACCTTGATCTTCGAGCCGCCACAGACGCCGGTTTTGCCGCCCTATCCTCCGGCTCCGGAGATCGTGAAGGGGGAGTTTGAAACGACGCCGCAATACACGGCAAGGCGGGATGCCGCGCTGAAGGGGTGGGAAGAGCGGAAAGCCGCGATTGACGAGGCGTATCTCCGAAGCGAGGAGTCATACCGGCAAGCGGTTGCCGCATCGGAATCGAAGTATCTCGGCGATCTCGTTCGAATGCATGAGCAGATCGGTTATCAGCGACAGGTGGCGATCGAGAGTGCCTGGCAACTGCTGTTCGGAGACCCTGTGTTCGATGCGGTCTCCTATGATGCCGATGCCCAGAGCTTCCGGATCAAGCTCCGTTCCGCCAGACGAGCCTTCATGCAGGAGATCAGTGTGCCCGTTCCCATTGCCGAGGCTCCCGCTTACAAGGCCAGATTGCTCGACAAGTCCCTCGTCCCCGCCGTCAGGCTCGACATCGATAATGCCGGAGTGGTGAGCTTTGCCGGAATGGATGTCAAAACCAACGACATCCGCATCAACGATGAATATCAGCAAACGTTGAAGCTGAACAATATTGCGGCTTACCGGTCGTTTATCGCAAAGAATCCCTCCGCGCCCCAGATTGCCGATGCCAGAGTCCGTATGGCCGGACTCGAGAAAGCGGTCGCAGACAGGGCGGCCTCTGTCGAGGCGATGGTTGCCGCCGAGCGTGCCAAAAGGGCGGAGGAGCAGCGTGCCGAGCTGGTCAAATACAATCAGAAAAAGAGCGTCGGCGACAAAATCTGCCTGAACATGCGTTTCCTGCTCTTCTTCCATACCAAAGTCACCGGATATGTGGAAGGCGTCTCAGGCAACCGCATCCACGTTCGTATTGCCGACACCGAGCATCAATCCGTGCGCTACCACGGCGTGGACCTCGAGCCGGGATTGCTCATCTGGGACTATTTCAACAACTGGAAGGCATTTGAATGACAATGATTGGCAGGAGGGTGGAGCTGCAAGGCTCCTCATCCAGCCATCCGCGCATTGTGTGCTCGCAGGTTATTGACGCACGCCGCCGCTCATCGCGCCCTGATTTTCATTCATCGTAGACCCTATTCCGTCGCTTGTGAAAATTTGCAAGCAAAGAACTATACAAATCAAAGCATTTGCCCTGTTTGTAAAATTTGCAAGTAAATAACGTACTTTTTACCAGCCTGTAGCTTGGCGCTCCAAAAGGCGGTTCCTACATTGTTCATTATCCATTATCAATTCTCCCTTATCCCTTATCCCTTGAGAGTACTTCATACATCGGACTGGCATCTTGGGCGGTCGCTGTTCGGTCGCGGTCGGCAGCGGGAGTTCGAGGCTTTTCTCGACTGGCTGGCGGGTACCGTCGAGTCGCGGGGCATCGAGCTGTTGGTGGTCGCGGGCGATATTTTCGACACCACCACGCCGGGCAACGCCACGCAGAAGCTCTATTACCAGTTCCTGAACCGCATCGCTCTCACGCCAGGCTCTCCCTGCCGCCATGTGGTCATCACGAGCGGCAATCACGATTCGCCCACCTTTCTCGATGCGCCGAAGGAGCTGCTTCGTGCGTTTGACGTGCATGTGCTCGGCGCGGTGACCGGCAATCCCGAAGATGAGGTGCGCGTGCTGCATGACCGGCAGGGGAGTCCCGAAGCTATCGTGTGCGCAGTGCCGTTTCTGCGGGATCGCGACATCCGCACGGTCGAGGCGGGGGAGAGTTTGGAGGACAAGATTCGCAAGCTCTCCGACGGCGTGTCGCTGCACTACGCTGAAATTGCACGGATTGCCGACGAGCGCCGCCAGAGCCTCGGCGCGGACATTCCGGTGATCGCGATGGGCCATCTCTTTACGGCGGGCTGCATCACCGTCGAGGAGGATGGCGTGCGCGAGGTCTATGCCGGGGCGCTTTCGCTCATCTGCTCGGCGGCCTTTCCGCCCGTGTTCGACTACGTGGCGCTCGGTCACATGCACGTGCCGCAACGGGTCGATAAAACCGAACATATGCGTTATTGCGGCTCGCCCATTCCGATGGGATTCGGCGAGGCGAAGCAAGAGAAGCTGGTGCTTCAGGTCGATTTCGAGGGGCGCACGCCAGCCGTCACGGAGATTGCCATTCCATGCTTCCAGCCGCTCGAACGGCTTGCCGGAGGCCTCGACGAACTGAGCCTCTCCATCGCTGCGCTCCGGTCGGCAGGCAGCACGGCGTGGCTCGAAATCGAGTACCGTGGCGACGAGCCGCCAGCGGTGGTGCAGCAGGCGATGGAAAAGGCGGTCGCGGGATCGCTGCTTGAAATCCGCCGCATCCGCAACAACCGCCCGCTCCAGCAGGCGCTGCGCCAGTCCGCGACCGACGAGACGCTCCAGCAGCTCGACCCCGAAGCGGTCTTCAGCCGCTGCCTCGATGCGTACGGCACGGAAGAAGCGCTCCGTCCCGATCTTCTGGCGAGCTATCGCGAGGTGTTGCGCTCGATCCGCGAGGAGGATGTGATGGCTGAAAAGGAGTCCGGCTTATGATTATCCAGAAGCTCCGTTTCGCAAATCTCAACTCGCTGCAAGGGGAGTGGGAGATCGATTTCACCCGCACGGAGTATCTGTCGGACGGTCTGTTCGCCATCACCGGGCCGACCGGCTCGGGCAAGAGCACCATTCTCGACGCCATCTGCCTTGCGCTCTACGGCCAGACGCCGCGACTTGGAAGGATCACCAAGAGCAGCAACGAAATCATGTCGCGCCACGCGGGCGATTGCTTCGCCGAAGTGATCTTCGCCACCGCCTCCGGCGCGTACCGTTGCCACTGGAGCCAGCACCGCTCCCGCCACAAGCGCGGCGGCGAGTTGCAGGCGCAGAAGCACGAAATTTCCGACGCGGCGTCGGGCGCGGTTATCCAGACAAAATTGCAGGAGACGTTGCAGGAGGTAGAGGCGCGAACTGGTATGGACTTCGACCGCTTCACCCGTTCGATGATGCTTGCCCAGGGCGCATTCGCGGCGTTTCTCCTGGCCGCAGCCGACGAGCGTGCGCCCGTGCTCGAACAGATCACCGGCACGGAGATCTACTCGCTCATCTCGATGAAGGTGCACGAGCGGCGGCGCGACGAGCAGACGCGGCTCGAACGGCTCCTGCTCGAATGCGAGGGCATCCGTCTGCTTGGCGATGAAGAGCTGCTAACGCTCGAATCGGAGCGGGCGGGGTGCATCGAAACGGAACGCGAGTTGAACGCAGGAGTCGAAAGCGATTCGGCGGCGTTGCGGTGGTTGCAGGAGATCGCCCGGCTCGAAGGGGAGCTTGGGGCCATCGGCAGCGAATCGGCAGCGCTCGACGCCGAGCGCGAGGCGTTTCGGGCGGACGAGGAGCGCCTCCGGCTCGCCCGCAATGCTGCCGCCGTCGAGCCTCTCTACGCCGTGCTGAAGCTCAAGCGGGCGCAGTTGCAGCGCGACAGCGAGGAGCTTCTTGCCCGGGAGGCGATGCGTCCCGATGCCGAGCGCCAGCGGCTGGAGGCCGAAGTGCGGCACGAAGCTGCCGTGCTGGCGCTCGCTTCGATGCAGGAGAGCGTCGCCGCGGCGCGGCCGCTTATCGCTGCTGCGCGTCAGCTCGACGCGGTGATCTATGGCAAGCAGCGCGAGGCGGAGCGGCGGAAGCGGGAGCTGGAGGCGCTTGAAGAGCGGCGCGGGCGGCTCGATGCCGAGCGCACGTCGGCTTCCGCAAGCGTCGAGTCGTATCGACAGAAGTTGCAGGTGTTGCGAAGCTGGCAGCAGGAGCACTGCGCGGACGCTACGCTTGTCGGCGCACTCTCGGGCATCCGCCACGCCTTCGACGAGCTGCGCCCGGCGGCGGAGCGAGAGAAGACCGCGGCGTCTGGCATCGCGTCCGTTCAGCAAACCATCGGGCAGTTGCGGGACGAGATCGCGAAGAACGAGCTGGAGTCGAAAGCCTCGCAATCCTCGTTCGACGAGGCTCGCCGGATGCTCGACGATCGCAAAGCGTCGTTCGCTTCGCAGCTTGGCGGCTCGACGCTCAAAGCGCTTCGCGACCAGCTCGATATTTTACGCGAGCGCCGCAGGCTGCTCGAAGAGATCGTGGCGCTCTATGCTTCCGGCAAGGAGCTGCTGCCGAAGATCGAGCGTATCGATGCCGAGATTCAGGAGAATGAACGCAGGCGTGGCGATACGTCGATCAAGCTCGATCATGCCCGTGAGCTTCTGGAGCACGCGGAGCGCGAGGCGGCTTCGCAGGAGGAGATTGCGCGACTGGCCGACAAGGTGCGCAGTTACGAACAGGATCGGCTTGCGCTTGTGGAGGGCAAGCCCTGCCCGCTCTGCGGCTCATCGCACCATCCCTATGCTGAAGGAGTGTTGCCTGAGCGCGGCGACGAAGCGTTGCAAGCGGCAAGAACTGTCGTGCGGGAGCGTGACTCTGCTGTCCGGAAGCTTGAGATCGCGCTCGCCTCGATCGGCAAGGAGATCGAACAGATGCAGCAGCGCCGCGCTGACCTCGCCGCCATGCGTGAAACCTCCGGGCGGCAGTGCCTCGCGCTGCTCCAAAAAGCCGGAATCGCAGCCGCGCCGCGTGAAGCCGAGCCGGTCGTGCTCGAAGCGCTTGCGGAGTGTGGCGGCAAGGCTGACGAGCTTTCCGCCCGCATCGGGCAGCTCGACCTGCTCGAACAGCGGATTCGCGAGGTGGAGGCCCGGTTGCAGCAGCTCTCCGAAACCGCGCGAAACGACGAGCGGCGACTCGAACAGGCCGCCGAACGGCAGCGCGTCAGCCGCCTCGACCTCGCACGTCTCGAACGCGACCATGAAGCGGCGCATCGAGAGCATGACGAGCGGACACAGCTTTTGCGCCGCCTCGTCGAACCATTTGGCATCGCGCTTCATGAAGAAATCGCCGAGCCGCTGGTCGCCGGTCTTGAAGAGCGGCGCGATGCGTGGTTGAACGAAGAGGCGCGGGGCAAGAGTCTCGAACATTTCGTGCAGGACGGAGAAGCGTCGCTTCGGAGTTTAGACGAGCAGCTTGCAGCGCTCGACGCCGATCTTGTAGCGAGGCGCGTAGAGGTCGAAGCGGTATTTACTGAGGTGGAATCCGGCAAAAAAGAGCGGAACGAGCTGTTCGGTGACCAATCGCCCGATGTCGAGGAGGAACGTCTCGAACGCCTCGCGCAGACGGCTCGTGACCAGCTTGCCGGGGCGTCGGAATCGCTCAACGCAGCGCGGCAGGCGCTCGCCGTGCTCGATACCTCGATCGCGGAGTTGCGGCGCAGTGTCCAGCAAGTGCGCGAGGAGGCCGAAAGCCGCGAGGCGGAGTTCATCGCGGCGCTTGCCGGAAAAGGGTTTGCCGACGAAGCGGCCTTCAACGCGGCGTGTCTGCCAGAGACCGGGCGCGAGCGACTCGAAAGCGCCGCAACCGAGTTGGGGAACCGGAAGCGCGACATCGATCTTAAACGTAGCGACCGCGAGGCGCGGCTGCGTGACGAACTGGAGCGCCGCCTCACGGCCGCCTCCGCCGACGAGCTTTCGGCGCGGCTCGAAGCGCATCAGGGGCAGCTTCGCGACGTGCGCGGGCGGATCGGCGCTATCGCGAGCCAGCTCGAAGCGCACGCGCAGGCGGCGGACGAGCATCGCTCGAAAATGGATACGGTCGAAGCGCAACGAGCCGAGTGCCACCGGTGGGAGCTGCTGCACCATCTCATCGGCTCCGCCGACGGCAAGAAGTTCCGTAACTTCGCCCAAGGCATCACCTTCGAGATCATGATCAACCACGCCAACAAGCAGCTCTCGCGCATGACCGACCGCTACGTGCTGCTGCACGATCCATCGGGTGCGCTCGAACTCAGCGTGATTGACCAGTGGCAGGCGGGCGAAGTGCGCTCCACGCGCAATCTTTCCGGCGGCGAGAGCTTCATCGTCAGCCTCGCGCTAGCCCTCGGCCTGTCGCAGATGGCGAGCCGGAACGTGCGCGTCGATTCGCTCTTTCTCGACGAAGGGTTCGGCACCCTCGACGAAGAGGCGCTCGAAACAGCGCTGAAAACGCTCGGCAGCCTCCAGCAGTCCGGCAAGCTGATCGGCGTCATCTCGCACGTGCCCGCGCTCCGGGATCGCATTGCGACGCACATCCGGGTCACGCCGATCAACGGCGGCAGGAGCGCCATCGACGGCCCCGGCGTCAGCGGCCCGAGGTGAGGCTGTCAGCGGCGTCAGTAATAGGCGAGCAGATAGTAGATATTCTTCTGGATTTCGCTCACGACGAAGCGGTAGCTGATCTCGTTGCGCCACCAGAAGAGGGGATTCCACCACGATGGTTTCGTCGCCACCAGCCGGAAGCGCTTTCCAGCTCCACCAAATGCCTTGTTCCAGGTCTTGTTCAGGCGGAGCATGTGCGGCGGATCGCTGACCACGATGGCGCTTTTCCACCTATGCCTGTCCATCAGATCGGAGGTGTTTTCCGCCTCCTCCCAGCTCGTTTCCGACCAGGTATCGACGATGATGTTTTTTCTCGGCACGCCCCGCTCCATGAGCTTGCGTTCACGCCAGTTAGGATGATCCGACCGGTAATAGCGGCTGTCGATGCCGGTCAGCACGATGTGTTTCGCAAACCCCGCCTTGTAAAGCTCGGCCCCTTTGCTGACCCGCAGTCCGTCATCGCCTCCAAGCACGACTATGACATCCGCTTTTGCAGGTTTGGAGGCGTGCAATGACAAAAGAAAGCCGAGTCCCAGGTACAGCGTGGAACTCAGAACGCTTGAGATCAGAAAGAAAAGCAGCGAGATTTTCAGAAAAGCTTTCATGGTGGCGAACTTCGGTAATTCCAGATCACGTAATTGATTATGGGTTCTTTGCAAAGACTGCGTCGGAGATTGGTTGCACACTGCTATTGCGTCTGCCGCTCATGCCGCCATGATAGACGGACCAGAGACTCATGACGTTCCGTACGCAGCATTGATTATCATTCCTGAAAATAAAATACGCAACCAAAGAACGGAAGCGGAAGCGTTCTGATAGACCCAGCACCGAACCCGTATCTTCTGATCAAATCTATAACTCTTTTTTAAATATTCAATTATGTTGTTTTTCAGGTCAATTCAGCTTCCATGGAGGCTGTGCGGGTTTGAAGTATGAATCGGGTATTATCTTTGTGACAGGTTGCGTATTATTTTGAAATGTTTGTATATTTCGAGCATACTTTATAAACAACGCGATTTCCGACAGATAGTCCGAACCCATCCTCGGGCAAAGAAGAGGTATCGCGCAAATTACTTCGCGAGGAGAAGATGGATACCAGTGCAATTGGCGCCATTCTGGCTTTGTTGATAGTTATATACTTTTTGTTCCGTCTCGGACACGCATTGGCTACTGATTATTTCAATAGCTCGTTTTATCCCTGGGTGGGAGCGATCGTAATTTTTATAACGGGACTGGGGCCAGTAATGGAAAACAATCCGGCCGGTTTCCTCGGATTTATTCCTGTATGCACCTATATCCTGCTGAAGCTCGCAGATGGCATGAGTTTTGAAGCCTCGCTGATGCAACGTTCCAAGGCGGTTGCCTTTTCAGCAGGAGCCTCCATCATCGTCTATCTGATAACGCATCATCTCTTCCATTTTGGCGTAATGGAGGCATCGCTCGGCTCGATTATCGCTGCTTTTATCCTCGGTAAGGCGGGTTACTCTGCATAATTCCACTTCAGGACTCACCTTGCGGAGAACCTGATCGCTTCGCAGAAGGGATGGTTGGCCAATTACAATGGATGCGGACTTCGCATTCCATCGAACCAAAATCACGGCTGAATCGAATTTTTCAGGCAGTCAAATTTCCGTTTATCCCTGTCACTATACCCCTCATTCGTATACAACGGGGCGATGCTGCCATTGGTTTCAATACCGGCAGGGGATGGGATCGGCAAGGGGATGCCAGAATGAGACAAAGTGAATGAGTCGGAGGTCAGGAGGCGGAATTCTCGTCGATCACGCTTTCGATCAGGCTGTTGAGGTCGTCGGGCTGACGACTGTCCTGAACGTCGAGAATGCGCACGCCGGTGGCGAAGCGCTTGTCGTAATAGCTTTCGTTGAGGGTGTCGCGGGTGATGCCTTTGGAGAGGGAGGAGTGGACGAAGGTGTCGTTGCCGACGAAGATGCCGACGTGGTTGATGCGGTTTTTGCCATTCTTGAACAGCACCAGGTCGCCGGGTTTGAGTTCGCTTCGTGATACTTTCTCGCCCATCGTCGCCATCTCTTGTGAAGAGTGAGGGAGCTTGACGTCGAGCGTTTTATTGAACATGTAGCTGACGAAGCCCGAGCAATCGAAGCCTGAAGGGCTGTCGCCGCCGAAGCGGTAACGGATGCCAAGATATTGCTTTACGTCGGTGAAAAGATTCTGGATGCTTTCAACCGATTTCCTGACCGGTGAGAACATACTGGTTGACGGCGTGGATTGATCCGCTTCGGTTGCCTCGTCGGCAGCCATGAGCGCGGGGGAGTTGAAGATCAGCGAAGCGGCAACGGTGGCGCAAATCGTTAGACTTTTCAGAATCTGATGGTATGGCCGGGTTTGCTGCTCTGCTCGCATAAAAATCTATGGATTGTTCAACTTCCGTGCGAAACGGAGATTGATAGTGTTAATGCATTGTTTTTCAGGATGTTACATTTTAGGACTCTTTTCGTGATTATCCAAACCTTTTTCACGCCGTTGCCGTGTTTTTCTAAGCTTTTTCCTGACTTTTAACTGATTTATTTTCATGAAAACCGATACTTCGTCACTGATTTTACGGATAGTCGCGGCACCAAGCGGAAAATATTTCGGCGCGACCACGTCGCCGTAACCCTCCTCGATGCCTTTGGAGTCGAACTGCGCCGGATAGATCATGATTTTACTGATACCGGCCAGATGCTTTTCGAGCCGGTCAGGCAGATGGTCGAAGCTCATTCTCCAGGAGATCGACTCCCGGCGGGCGGTGATGAAAACGATGATGTCATCCTCCCTGAATTGAGACTTCTGTTTCGAAACATCCTCCCAATCCCGGAAGCTTTTGTACGGCTCGTACAGAACCGGCGTCGCAGAGGGCATTTTTTTCAGCGCTTCGGCAATGGCAATGCGGCTTTTGCGGTCGCAATGGAGTTGCAGCGCAATGCCGAGCTCCTGCGACAGGCGGCTCATTATACGCAGCCACTGCTCGAATCCCTTCTCCTTCTCGACGAGCGGCGGGCAGATCACCACCACTCTCCGGTGCATGGCCAGCGGACGGGCGAGCTGGCAGACGAGCGTGGTCTTGCTGGTGCACTCCACGATGCTTCCCGTGGCATCGTTGATCATCCGCTCGATGAAGCCATGCCGGGCAGGCCAGTCGAAGATGATCAGATCGGCCTGCGACTCCTTGACGGTTCTGCCGATACCGCTGCAAAAGTTGTAGTCGATAGTGGCGATAACGTTGATGCGAGCGTCGAGCGAGGTCGCGAAATCGACCACCGGGGCCAGCTCTTTTCTCGCTTTTTTCACATTCGTTTCGGCCTCGCGGTCATTGGGCACGACGGTCAGGAGGGTCAGCGGATTCGAGGATTTTTTCTCCCGCATCATCACGGCCAGTTCGAGCACCCGTTCAGAGGGCCTCCCTTCGGCGATGGGCAGCAGAATCTGTTCGCCGGAACCCTCCGGCTCGTTCTCGATTCCGGCAAGAGCGCCGTTCTCTTCGAGCGCCAGCTTCTTCGAGGCGGACTCAGTCACCATTGAAGCCACGATGCAGGTCACCAGAATCAGGATGATGGTGCCGTTGAGGATGTTCAGGTCGATGATTCGCGCCTGATAGCCGACCAGGATGATGGCAATGGTGGCGGCGGCGTGCGAGCTGCTCAGACCAAAGATGATCTGCCCCTGCGCTTTGGTGTAGCCAAGCAGCTTGCGGGTCGAGAGGGCGGCGAGCCATTTTCCGACGAGTGCCACCACAGTCAGGACGGCGGCGATAATCAGCGCCATCGGGCTGCTCAGGATCACCCTCAGATCCACCAGCATCCCGACGCTGATGAGGAAGAAGGGGATGAAGAGCGAGTTACCGATGAACTCGATGCGGTTCATCAGCGCCGAGGAGTTCGGGATGAGCGGATTGAGGGCCAGACCCGCCGCGAATGCGCCGACAATCGGCTCTATTCCGGCCAGCTTGGCCAGGAACGCCGAAAAGAAGACGGCGGCCAAGACGAAGATGTAGTGGGCGTGTTTCTCGTTTTCGAGCCGGGTGAAAAACCAGCGGGCGATGGCTGGCAGCACGAGAAAGACGATGAGCGTGAAAATGGCAATCGAAATGGCCAGGTGCAGCCAGAAGCTTTGGTCGAGACTGCCCTGGCTGTAGTTGATGATGAGCGCCAGAATGATCAGCACCGCCGTGTCGGTCAGAATCGTGCCGCCAACGGTGATCGCCACCGCCTGGTTCTTCGAGACCCCCATGCGGCTGGCAATCGGATAGGCGACCAGCGTGTGGGTGGCGAACATGCTCGCCGTCAGGAGGCTGGTGCTGAGGGGGTAGCTCAACAGGTAGCGGCAGACCGGATAGCCGACGGCGATGGGGATGGCGAAGGTCAACAGGCCGAACAGAATGCTTTTGTAGCGATTTTTTTTGAAATCGTTCACATCGAGTTCAAGTCCGGCGATGAAGAGAATGTAGAGCAGTCCGATGGTCGAGAACAGCTCCACTGCCGAACTTTTTTCCAGAAGGTTCAAACTGTGTGGCCCGATGAGCACGCCCGAGAGAATCAGCCCCACCGTGCCGGGGATATTGAAGCGCTTGAAGACAATCGGCGCGAGCAGGATGACGAACAGCACGAGCGAAAAGACCAGCACCGGATTGGTCAACGGCAAGTGGAATTCCTGAAGAAGCTGACGGTAATAGGGTTCCATAAGGCTTGCGTTTGCTTCCGGTTATGGTTGCTGGCCAGAGGGATTTCAGATTGAATTTAAGGAATTTAACTGAATGCACCCGTTTCATGCTTCAGAGAGCGGATAAGGCTTTGTCATGGTTGTGGTTTGCTTGAAAAGTTCTTTACAAAGAAAAGTCAAAGCAACTATTGTAAAATATTGATGTCAAAAGTAGGCGGCTCATCATTCAGAGCGAGCTTCGCTTGCGAGTCGTAACCTTCCACGCTATTTTCTCTCTGTTTGAAAAAATCATTCTTACCATTGCATCGCATGAAGAGTTGCTCCGCATCCCTTGGCGTGGTCATTACCGGCGGCACTGCCGGACTCGGGCTGGCGATGGCGCGGGAGTTTCTGCGTGCCGGTGATCGCGTGGTAATCTGCGGGCGTCGCGAATCGACGCTGGCGTCGGCATTGCAGGCGCTCGGCGGGGAGGCGCACGGCATGGCGTGCGATGTGTCCGACTCCCGGCAGGCCGCCCAGTTTGCCGCGTTCGCCGCAGGGAAGCTTGGCGTCATCGACCGCTGGATCAACAATGCGGGCACAGCGGGCCGGATGCGCCGTCCGCTCTGGGAACTCGATCTTGCCGACATCGACGAAACCTGCCGCACCAATCTTTCCGGCAGCATGATGCCGTGCGCGGAAGCGCTTCGCGTGATGCTCCGCCAGCCCGAGGGCGGGGAAGAGCCGCGCTATCATCTGTTCAACATGGGATTTACGTCGGCAGGCCTCCGTTCGTCGCCGACTTCCGTGCCGCATCGGGCCTCCAAACGGGCGGTCGCGATCATGAGCGAGCTGCTTCGCCGGGAACTCGAAGCCGCCGGAAAGCGCTCGGTCGGCGTGTACGAACTGAGTCCCGGCCTTGTGCTGACCGATCTGTTGCTCCGCGACGCCACCCCCGCGCAGAAGCGCTTTTTCAACGCCATGGCCGAAACGCCGGAAACCGTCGCATCGAAGCTGGTTCCCGCGATCCGGGCCGTCAGCGGGCGAGGAGGCACGCTGCGCTACCAGCCGTTATTTTTCATGCTTGCCAAACTGGCAGCTTCGTTGTTCGGGTATCGCAAGGAGCGGTTTTTCAATAAGAGCGGAGAGCCGCACTAACACGCAGCTTCGCTCCACCGTCCCTTCCGTCCATCGAGTCCACGTCGTCTATTTTGCTGCTTTTCGCAAAGAGCTTGACAAAGCGAAGAGCCTGCACACCTAAAAAACTGTTGCTTAGCCATGCGAGAAAAAGAGCGTATTGGCTTTATTGCATTTGGCATTTCCCAAACCCGCAATTATGTCGCCTATGCACCATGCGCCTACCTTCACCTGACGCCCGACGGGGCGAAACTGTTTGCCAACAGTGAGCTTCTGCGCTTGCGAAGGAGATTCGCAATGCGCTATTACAGGATTCATCAGCAGCATCGCCGAGAGTAATCCGATGGTCCTGCGTCGCTTCATGGCGGTATCCGGTCAATGTTAAATGTTCCGCCTCATTCAGCTTTTGCAGGCATCGCAATCGAATCAGCGCGAGCCGCTTGACGACCCGTCACAGCATCAGCAAGCCTCCCGAGACCGGGATGTAGCAGCCGGTCACGAAGCGGCTGTGGTCGGAGGCGACGGCGAGCACTACGCCGGCGATGTCTTCCGGAAGAGCGACGCGCTTGAGCGGGGCCATCTCGCCGATCATCGCTTTCTGCTCCTCCGGGAGCCATGCCGTGGCGTCGGTGAGTGTGAGGCCGGGGGCGACCACGTTGACGCGGACGCCGAAGGGGCCGACCTCTTCGGCAAGCGAGCGGACAAAGGCGTCGAGACCCGATTTCGCTGTCGAGTGGACGATGAAGCCCGGCGAGGAGTGGCGCGAGAGAGTGCTCGATATGGCGATGATGCTGCCCGATTTCCGCTCGATCATGCCCGGCAGCACCGCCTGGCAAGAGAAAAAGATCGACTTCAACTCGCCGGTGAGCTTCGCTTCGAACTCGTCCCAGGTGAATTGCGTGAAGGGTTTGACGGGAAAGCCGATCGATGCATTGGCGACAAGCAGATCGACCGGCCCGAGGCGTTGCTCCACTTCGGCGACCATCGTGCGAACCTGCGCCTCGTCACGCGCATCCGCCCGGACGGCCATCGCACGTCCGCCAGCCTGCGTGATTTCAGCGACGACAGCCATCGCCGCGCTCTCGCTCTGGAACCAATTGACCGCCACCGCGGCCCCCTCGGCGGCCAGAAGCTTCGCCGTAGCCCGCCCAATCCCCCGGCTCGCGCCAGTTACCAGTGCAACTTTGCCTTTCATGATTTGTGCGTGTTGGTTATGAAATATCACACGATACAAGGTAGCGCAAAGAGCCGCAATCCTGAAAACAGATTGCGGCTCTTTGGCATCAGATGGAACGGTTCACGCCTGTCAGTGCGTCAGCGCAAATGCGATAGTGAGCGAACGGTCATACTGGCTCTGCCGTCCGTAACCATTGATCGCTCTTGCGGCGACATAGACACTCGCATAGAACGCCGCGCTCGTGCAAGCGCCCAGAAGTGCGCCCACATTTTTCTGGAAGGTAAATGGCGCGAGCTGCGCCTGACCATCCACGCTGCACTCCGGCACGCCAGGAACCGGCCCCTTTCCAGCTCTGCCAACGCGCCATGAGTAGGTTGCCTGAAGGGTTGGATGAGACGCGACATAGCGGATCGAGAGCTTGTCGGCAAGGTTGTTATACTTGAGCATACCGCAATCGGTCGTAGCGTACACGCCTCCGATTTCCGGCATATCCATTGCCGCCGTACAGACGTTGTTGTCAATCATGACGAACACCACCTGCTGCTGCACCTTGACTCCGGCGTCGGTGTAAAATTCGATCGTGAACGTTCGCTTGCCATTCGCGACCGAGACGCTGTTCATGATGAGCCCGAGATCGCTGTTCATATAGAATACTCCCGGCTGGTGCATGAGATAACAGCCGTCTTTACCCCATTTGGTCTCCGGCTTGAATTCGACCGGAATTTCATATTTCCCGTTTGCCGCATTGAGCTTGAGATCCCACCAGGTATCCATTCTTGGAGTCGCATCCACCAGTACCCGGTAATACTTTACTCCCTGCTGCGATGCAAGCGGATGGTTGAACTGCAAGGAAAGAACTCCACCGAATGGTGAATTTTTTACGAACTGGTATGGGTATACAGGCTGCGTGGTGGTATCAGCGTAACCTGCGGCGGTGACAAGATTCCAGGGGACAAGTCCGATTCCCTTGAAAAGGCCGGTAGGCAATGAAATTCCCGAAAGAATATCGGTCTTCTGGATCATGGTATCGCAGCAGACCAGAAGTTGCGAAGCGCTAACGCACACCACGCTCGACGGGCGCACCCCCGTGCCGGTGACAACCTGAACGGCGGCGCCTGCGCCCAGTTCGGTCTTGAGCAGCGTCACGCGGTTTGCCGGATCCCGTTCGGCAACGAAGAAGGAGGATTTCGACGCATCGGCCCACGTGAGGAAGAACGGATTGGTCAGCCCGGTAGCGAGCACAACAGGGGCCTTCCCCTGAAGCGAGTACTTCGTCACCTTTCCGCCACCCGACTGCTCGCTGATGTAGGCGTAGGCGAGATCGCTCGACACAAGCAGACCTATGGCGTTGTTCAGGCCGTTGAGGAGAACTTTCTGCTTGTTCGTTTTCAGATCGATCTGGATCAGTCGCCCCGGATTGGCGAATTCGACAACGAAAAGCTGATTGTGCTGCTCGTCGAGGCACATCTGGTGCGGAGCCTGCAAACCGGTAGCGATAACCGTTGCCGCGTTTCTGTTCGCATTGTTCATGGCAACCCTCACCAGCGAACCGGTTCGTTCCGTCACGTATGCCGTCAGTCCATTGGCGCTGGTCACGACATCCTCCGGCATGGTGTAGCCTGTTCCGATGGTATGGCAGGGCGAAGCGAACTTGTAGGTCGCCCACTCTATCTTGAGGTCGTAGCCATACTGCAACACCTTGATTTTGGCGATGTTACCAGACTTTGTTCGTACCGCGAACACATCATTTGCCGTCAGATGGTTCGTGGCGTCGTTGTTGCCGGGGATCGGAGTCGAACCGAAAGAGAGAGATTGCAAGGCGGCGGGCGTCAGCGAATTGAAATCGACCGGCCCGAGGTTGACGATACCAACCCCAGCCATCGGCACCATCTGTCTTTTGACGTTATCGATCTGTTCCCACCAGATATCGTAGATTTTTGACATATCTCCTCCGAGCGTACCCGTTTCGCAGTCAAAAATCCAGGTACCCTTGATAACCGTCGTGCCCGATGAAACGACGCCTGTGGACGGCGCGACAAGATCGAGCACGCTGAGAGCGCCTTTCGAATACTCGGTAAAGAGAAGCTGGTTGGTGTTCGGCAAATACTTGCTGCCGATTGCAGCGCCCAGATTCTCGGCAATTGTTGTCAGCATGATTCATCTCCGGTTTATTGTTTGGAAACTTTTTTTGAAACAGGTAGTGAAAAACGAAAATTCTTATCCAGACACTGAACGATCTATGTTCAAGGCAACGATTGCCCGGCTTCCAGATAAATAACTCAACGAAGCAAAGAAGCGCTGCACGGTCGACTAATCAGGAATTCATTGCAAGCACGATACTAAAAGTGCCGCAGCGGGCAAAGCTGAGGCGTCAGTGGTCACATCGTCAGCGGTTCTGAACGATGCCGGGCAGCGTCAAGCGTACGCGGTTTTTTATCTGCTGCTTCCGCTGTGAGTAGCAGATGCCCGTAGTCTCTCAGTATTCACGATTGTTATTTACGTAATTATGAGGTCTTTTGCAAGCAATTTTTAAGAAGACCTCTTCTTGGCAGAAAAAATTATGTGCTTTATCGCGAACAGAATCGGGTCGCACCGTCGTCCTCAGTGGGGAGTTGCGTGGGGGGTGATCGAGGCGATGATGCTCGATGTATGGATGTCGTTGGCGTATTTTGCCGGGGGGACCTTTTTGCTTACAGTGATATGAATGCGATTTACTGCTTTTGCAGCTTTTTGCGTATCGATTTATTCAGGGAGAGGAGCGGAATATGGCGCAAAAACTGGTATGTTTATACTGAACGAGCAAGTGCAATGTCACTCACAGATAAAACCCCAGGCATTGCAAGCTTGCCTGAATTCGGTCTTTTTTGTTGAGCCTTCTCGACCAGTATTTCGACAGGTCGCCTTTGAGTTGTTCCGGCTGCCGGATGCTACCGAAGTCCCTCGAAGATTTTTTCGATCTTTCGCTGAACGGACTTGTCCCCCACGCTGAAGCCAGTACTTCAGGTCATTGGCCGCTTGCCGGGTTACGATTATGGAATATCTTCCCATAACTGCTTGCTATCCTTGACCTCCTGGACGCGGCCTTCGGCGATCTCCTCTTCTGCTTCTTTCAAAGCGCTGAGGAGTTCGGGGGTGGAGAAACAGGGGTCGTTGTCACTGATCTTGCGGGCATGGATGATTTCATAGGTCTCGCTTTTCCCGCATTGAATGATGACTCGCTCTTTCTGGGCAAGATTCAGGTATTTTCGCAGATTTCTCCGCAGCTCTGTTGTAACTTATCGCGATCATGATGCTCTGTCCATGAATGTTACCTTATAATGGACAAACAACTATCGACAACCTAAGCACTCACCTTGCCTTGAATAACTCGAAACTTCACGGGCTGTGGCGGCTGTTGCGCTTCGAGCTGGCGTTCGCGGCGGGGGCTTGTGTGGTGCTGGCCGAGGTGCTGGCGCTTGGCGGATGGCCGCCGTTGCGGCTGGGATTGTCCGGCTTTCTCAGTGTTTTCAGCATCGCGGCGGCGGTGCTGGTGCTGAACGACTGGTTCGATGTCGAGACCGACCGCATCAACGCGCCGGCGCGCCCGCTGCCTGCCGGAGTGGTGACGAAGCGTGAGGTGCTCGCGCTGTCGGTGGCCGCAGCGCTCTCCGGTTGCGCTTCGGCGGCGATGATCGGTTTCAGCGCCTTCATCGCGGCCTGCGTAATGCTGCTGCTGGGCGTACTGTACGACTGGAAACTCAAGCGGTACGGGCTTTTCGGGAATCTCGTCGTTGGCTTTTCGGTCGGCATGAGCTTCATCTTCGGCGGCATCGCTGTGGGCAATCCGTTCGAGCCGGTGGTGCTCTTTCTTGCCGTGATGACGATGTGCGTCGATCTCGGCGAGGAGATTGCGGCGGACTCGCTCGACGTCGAGGGTGATCGTCAATCCGGATCCCGCTCGCTTGCCATCATGCTCGGCGCTGACAAGGCGATGCGCATCGCCGCAGCCGTTTTCGCGCTGGTGATCGCGGGTAGCGCCGCGCCGTTCTTTGTGGGATGGTTCGGCTGGATTTACCTTCCGCCGATCATCGCCTTCGACGTCATCGTCGCCTACTGGATGGTAGACGACAACTACGACGGCAGCAACTTCATCGTCCGCCAACTCTTCTTCTATGGCGGCACCCGCGACGAATTCGCCCAAAGGCAAAAGTGTTTGAGCACACTCGCCAAAACCGTAGCAAAACGAAAAGACGAAAAAACGCTGAAAATAGAAATAGACGAAGAAGCCTTCGACCGCCTCTACGGCTTCCAGTCCCACCCAATCCCCGTCACGCCAGGCCGCAAAATCACCGTCCGCGTCATCAGTCAGTTCGGGGAGGAGAGCATGAAGGTTCTGGGGATGGGGTGATGTGAACATTCAGAAATGATGCAGTATTTCGTTTTCTGTTATTAAATTTACTTGAAAATCATTATGTCTGATATTTGGAATACATCAATGATGTTTTTGATAGGTCTTCCGGTTTTTGCGGGCATATATGTCCGATATAAATCATATGGCGATCATTTTTATTGGCATACTTTTCGGGTGACAATACCTATATTTTTTACGATAAGCATAGGATATTCTTTTATTCATTATGCAAACCCACCAGAGGCGGTATTATCGTATAATGGTTTTGTTGGCGTTTGGATCTATTATTTGATAGGTTTCTTTTTTGTCGGAGCAATAATGACAGATGTATTAAACGGACAAGAGCTTGGTGACGTAGTATTGGCGATAATCGTTTGTTCTTTTTTTATCGTTGTCGGTGGATTGTTCTCAATAGCAGGTACTCTGATTTCAGGCTTCAATCTTGCTGCCGTGGTCTATTCGGCTTTTTTTGCTGGTGGTATAGATAACGTGTTTTTCTGGAAGGATATTTTTGATTTTTTTGATATTAATTTGTTTATTATAAGAGTTTTCCTTCTGATTGTGTCTGCTTTTTCTGGCGCTGTGGAGTTTGTGAGCTATATTCATGATCATGTTCTTGAACATTAATACTTTCTCTTGTTTAAAATGTTGTTCATATATATCATTTGTATCAGAATGTAAAAGCTTAACAAAAATATCAGGACGAATTTTTTTACCGACTGAAATACCTTTGCTTTGCAGGTGAGAAACAACGCATGGAGGAGCTGGAGAAATGTGTAGACAACCATCGATGATTCGCTCATTGGCGGCTGAATATCTAATCTGTGTCGCCGTAGTTGGCAACCCGGAAGCGCTTGTGGCGATGCGCTATGAGGACACCAGCGAAGTCCGTAGCGACGGAGCCGAAGGCATAGCCTGCTGGTTCATCGACACCGACTACAACATGGATTCCTTCTTCGTCCGCCAAGCCTATTTCCTCGGCGCAAACGACCCGTACAAAGCGCTGAAAACAACGCTAAAATCCGAAATCAACGAAGAAGCCTGGTCAACCCTGAACAGCAACATATCGCGCCCGTTCGCCAAGCCGGATACGGGGCGGATTGCCGTGAAGGTGATCAACCACCTCGGCGACGAGGTGATGAAGGCGTATAGAGTGTGAATATATGTTTTCGTATTATAATAATATTTTATAATATTAAAGGTCTCATTTTGATGTGCATTAATATTTTGTTTTATAGTAGATTTTAGGATAAATAAAATTTTATATGGCAAAGAAAGATACTCAGCTATGGTCTCAACTTGAAAAAGTTGTAAGGTTTGTTGCATCTCATCTTTATAATCGGCCTGCAAATCCTGAAAATGTGAGCGGGGTTAGATGTGATTGTGTGTTGAAAATTGAACAAGATAGTTGGGTTTTGATTGAAACTACTGTAGAGAAATCATTGGCTAAATTGAGAACAGATCTTGCTAAATTTGCAGTTATCCGACCTAGTTTAATTGCAAAAAATATTTATCCAAAATGCTATTATATTACGCTTGATGCACCAAATCAGAGTTTAGTTGAATCAGGCAAAGAAAATTATATAGAAGTAATGTCAATAAAAGAATTTGGAAAAAAATTATTTAATTATCAGGATTATCAATATTTAAGGTTAAAGAAGCCATTTGGGAGCGCTGTAAATCCTTTTTCTGGAGAAATTGACGTTACTCCGTACGCACAAGTTACATATTCTGGCGATAAGGGAGAAGATTATACTTTAGAAGATATAGCTGGTTTAATAGGGAAAAATAGACATGTTGTACTTCTTGGCGCATATGGCACTGGGAAAAGTCGATGTGTTCAAGAGGTGTTTAGGATACTCTCTAATAATACTGATAAGAATTTTCAATTTCCGATTGCTATAAATTTGAAGGAAAATTGGGGTCTTAAAAGAGCTGCAGAAATAATAACGCGACACCTTTCGGATTTGGGTTTAAGTGGTCAGATTGATTATTTGATGAAAATATATAAAGAAAATAGCGTTTGCTTTCTTTTAGATGGTTTTGATGAAATAGGTGCTCAGACTTGGAGTGATAATCCTGAAAAATTAAAAGATATAAGATATGTTTCTTTGCAAGGTGTTAGAAATTTGGTAGAGGATGTTACTGGAGGGGTGTTGATTGTTGGTAGAGAGCATTACTTTAATAGTGATGAGGAAATGATAAAGTGTTTGGGCCTTTCAAAAAAAAATCCTGTAATTATAAGATGTAAAACGGAATTTTCAACTCAAGAAATGGAATCCTATCTTACAGATAGGAAAATAAATATATCAGTTCCTTCTTGGTTGCCAAAGAGGCCTTTAATTTGTCAGGTGGTTGCTGAATTTAATATTGTAGATGCTGAGAAAATATTTTCATCTTCAGAGGGAGAGATAGAATTTTGGGAGTTACTTATAAATACAATCTGTGAAAGAGAAGCAAAGATTAATCCGGTTCTGGATCCAATTGTTATAAAAAAAGTGTTAACCCGTTTGTCAAGAATATCTCGTTGTAAAGTTAATGACTATGGCCCTATTACTTTACAAGAAATCTATAGGGCTTTTGAGGACTGTACGGGTATTCATACAACAGATGAAACTGCTATAATGCTGCAAAGATTGCCTGGGTTAGGAAGAATTGGCCCAGAAAGTTTGGATAGGCAATTTGTTGATATCTACTTATTAGATGGGTTAAGGGCAGAAGATTTAGTCGATTCAATAGGCGTACTTGATTTATCAATTATAGATGAGAATTGGCAAAATCCTTTAAGGTTTTTTGGTTTAAGATATGTTGGGGCAAAACTTTTAATTGAGGGGAATAGACAGGCTTTTTCTTCGTATTTTAATAAGGCAAGTAATAGGAGAAATAAGATATTGCTTGGTGATATCGTGGCAAGTATGGCTAAGTTGAGCGATTTGGAAATTGATTTTAATAATTGTGTGATTGATGGTACTATTATCGCTGAACTTGATCTCTCTATTGCCATTATAAATAATATCAAATTTACTGATTCTATAATTGAGGTTTTAAATATAGAGAATAATTTGGCTAGTAATGTGTATTTTTCAAAATGTATAATTATGCAATTATCTGGAGTTTCATCTTTAAGAGGACTACCTTTATGGATTGAGGAATGCTCTATTGAAAAGTATCAAACGGTTCATACTGTATCAAGAATTCGTGATGCTGATTTTAATGCGGCGCAACTTATTCTTCTTACATTTATCAGGAAGTTATTTCTTCAGCCAGGAAGTGCTCGAAAAGAGTCTGCTCTTTTGCGGGGTTTAGGAGATGCTGCGAATAAGAAATTAGCGGAAAAAATAATTAAGATTTTAATTAAGGAAGATATTGTATCTACGGCAGATGGACAAGAAGGACTATTATATGTTCCGAATCGGTCAAAAGCTCAAAGAATGAAGCAAATAATGGATCGTCTATCGTTGAGTGATGATAGAATATGGCATAGTGTTTCGCAATTAGGAAGTAAATAAAGCTTCTTGTAAATCAATTGATTGCAGTTTAATAATGTATTTTAATATTTCTCAAGGTGATCTGATATTAATGTAAAATAATGTACAATATGAGATATGTGCTATTGGTGATTTGGTTTTGTATTGCATTTTTCAGTACAGACTTATTAGCGGAATCTCAAAACAAGGTCAATACAATAATTTATCTCTCAAAGGGTAAGATATCTTGTTATAACGTTTTAACAAAGACTACAGACAAATCGCTTCTCAATAACGAAACGGTTGAAAAATTTATTCTATCCCCAACAAAAAGATACCTGGCTTATGAAAAGGTGATTAAATATTATGATTTTTATTATGAAATAGACAATAAAGATGAAAAGCCAACAAAAATAGCATTGAGTTCAGTAGTGATTTATGATTTGAGTGATCATAAAAAGATTGCAGAAGTATTTCCAAAAGAAAACGAGTTATTGAATATTGTCAAATGGGCTGATGATAATATAATACTTTATAGGTCTGGCGATGAATTGTCGGTAAGCGGGTGGTTCACACTTGATACTACAGGAGTGATTAAAGATTTGCGCGATTATGAGTTATCAACGACACAGAGGAGTATTGTATATTCACGTGACAGATCAACAATGCTCTCTATCGACAACTCGAATAATTTACATATGATTGATTTACAATCGATGAAGGATACGCAAGTATACAGTTCTGCTAATAACCTTTTAGATTTTAATATGTCATTCGATAAAAAATATATAGTTATGCTTGAGGTTGTCGATAACCAAAGGTTGACTATTGATAAAGTTACCTTATTATCTCTGGCCGATTCAAAACAAACAGAAATTTATAATGCAAAAGCAGTTGCAAAAAATGACCCATGCATATCTATTTCTCCTGATGGTTCAGTAATAAGTATTGAACTAAATGATAGCGTGATGATTTTACTCAATACAGTCACAAAAGAAAAAAGCAGAATTAAAGGGTATGGCGTCTGCTGGATTGATAACAATACCTTTGTTTATAAAAAAAAGTCTGATCTTTACATCTATAATATCAAAAACAAATCAGAAAAATTGTTTCATAAAAACGCAAAAAAAGCAGCATCTTTTAACTAATCCCTCCGACAAAAAAAATGTACAAATCAGGGGACAATTATTATATAACGTAGATGAAAAATCGTACATTTGAACCGCAAATGCTCTTGCGCGGAAAATGCGTAATGGTGTGTCAAGACAAAAATGAAGGCTGATTGTTTCTGTTCGCCCTTCGAATAACGAGGATTCGTCATCGAGAGTCCCGACAAATAGGGACGAGGCGATCCATCTTTACTGCCTTTGCCGATTCTGGATGGATTGCCACGTCGCGTTGCTCCTCGCAATGACAGGGGGTTCACGACTGCTTTCCATTGACACGGTAGTGGTTGCGGGAATGAGCGGCAAGGATCGCCGTCAACGTTACCGGAAGTTGCAGGGCGCGACGTAACAGGCAGCTACTCTTTACTCCGAGTCTATGGTGACTGAGCTGTTGCCGTCAAACGAGGGAGTTTGATTTGGTCGTAAATCAGAAATATTTGTTGTACGAAAACAGGGAGTGACATGGGAAAGAGATATGAGATAGGCAATGATTTTTTTCGTGAAAAAATATTGGCTGCCATGTTGTTTGGGTTCCGTAACGTCAAAAATCCGTCAACCGTCACCGTTCATCCTGAACTCATGGTGAAGATAAGGGAGAATTTCAAGGATAAAGTGATCTCGCCGAAACAGTTTGGCGATGTGGAGGTGTTTTGCGGGCTGACGGTCATTGAAGATGTGACAAAAGAAAAGGATTACATCTCAGTCAATTAAACCTTGAAAAACAATCGTGGCGTGTCAAAAGAATAATGACGGGGAGATTCGTCATCGCGAGTCACGACCTGTCGGGACGTGGCGATCCATCCTTTTTCGCTATCGCGCTGAATCCGTATGGATTGCCGCGCCGCTTTGTGGCTCGCAATGACGCGGAAAGTACATGACAGTTTGGTATTGACTTGACAATAGTTCAGGCTCGGCGAACGGCTGATGGGCAAGCAGAAGTGCATCGCAGGATGGATGCACATTCTTCCGTTTCGTCTCACTTTTTGATGTAGGCGTTCAGGCCGATGGTTACGGGTTTGCCCTCGATCATGACGTTGGTGACGGTGTTGCCGTGGGTGCTGGCGACGACGAGGGTTTTGCCGGATGACGATGGAGTCGGTTTTTCGAGGTCGATTTCTATGCAGAGCTTGTTGTCCCTGATTTCGACGGTCATGGCCATAGCTGAGATGTTTTGATGGTTAAAGAGATGTTGCCGACTTCAATATACCCATCCGCCGGAGATTCGGAAGCGACGGAAATCATGAGACGGATCATCGCATAATCAGGATGATCGGGACGTCTCGGGATCGGCTGGTTCCGCCTTTTCGGGTACTGTTGGATAGAATCTCCACTCTTTGTTGACGATGCGGGCGCCATGCCCGAAGATGAAAAAGGACCAACCCCATTGCAACAGGACGAAGAGCCTGTGTTTGGCGCCGCTGAGGTAGTACAGGTGAACCGCGAGCCAGATGAACCATGCAGGCAAACCGGAAAGCCTGACGTTGCCCCGTTCGGCAATAGCGGTGTTTTTGCCGATGGTGGCCATCTGTCCCTTGTCGCGGTAGACGAAAGGTGTGCGGGGTTTTCCCTGAATATCGTTCAGGATGTTCCTTCCGATGGCCTGTCCCTCCTGAAGGGCGACTGAAGCAAGCCCCGGAAGAGTACCGCCTTCCGGCAGTTTGAAATGAGCCTGGTCTCCTCCAGCGAACACGTCGGGGTGTCCGGGAACGCTCAGGTCATCACCAACGATGATTCGCCCGGTATTGTCTGTCTCGAACCCGATGGTTTTGCCGATGCTGGTAGCCCGGACTCCGGCGGCCCAGAGCACCGTGGCGGCCTCGATTCTGTTGTCGCCCATCTGCACGCCGTTTTCATCGATGCCGGTAACCTTGCAGCAACTGAGCACTTTGACCCCCAGCCCCGCAAGCGCTTCGGTGGCTTTGGCGGAAAGTTCAGGGGAAAAAGTATGAAGAATGCGTTGCGCCGAATGAGCGATGAAGATACGCACCTGCGACGGGTCGATATTCTTGAAATACTTCGACAGATAGTGTCGGCTCATTTCACCGATCGATCCGGCAAGTTCGACGCCTGTCGGGCCTCCGCCGACAATGACGAAGGTCAGCAGTTTTCTTTTTTCTTCGGGATCGAGGGATCTTTCGGCGTTTTCATATGCTTCCATGACCCTTCTGCGGATTTCGGCGGCCTGGGCGATTGTTTTGAGGCCGGGAGCGAACTCCTCCCATTCGTTATGGCCGAAATAGTGATGTTTCGTGCCGCAGGCCATGACGAGAGTGTCGTAGGTGATCTCTCCGAAATCGGTAAAGATGGTATTGGTGAAGGGATCGACCGTCTTGACAACGCCTTTGAGGACGGTCACGTTTTTATACTTCGACAGCATCATGCGTAGCGGATAGGCAATTTCACCTGCATTGAGTGCCGCCATCGCGACCTGGTAGAGAAGTGGCTGGAAAAGGTGGAAATTGTGCTTGTCGAGGAGCGTGACCCTTAACTCTTTACGGTTGCCCAGCTCTTTGGCCACATTGAGACCGGCAAATCCGCCACCGACAATAACGACATGTTTCATTGAGGACAATCGGGAGCTTGTTTGATAACTGCTTTCGCAATCGTTAACATCAATATAATGTAATTAATTGCGTAAGAAAGATAAATAATCTTAAAAAGTGAGAGACAGTAACCGTTTTGACTCATGTGTTTCGGGAAGCAGGGAAATTGTCGGAGAAGTGGGAGCTTGCTCCAGATTGCTGACTGATTGTTTGGCGTGTCTGCCGAGATGTGAAAGATTTGTCATTCAGACGGGAGAATTGGCGGGGGAGTTCTAAGGGGTGCAAATCCATGAGATAACGAATGATGGCTAATCGAGCATTCTGCCTGATTGGGAAGTATCAGGATCGGGGGGTTTGGCATCTCCGAGGTCACTTCTCGGGACAGTTTCCCGGTCAAGCGATTATGCTGGAATCGAGACTTCGCCTGTAGGCAGCGACTCTCTACTCATTCCATGCCGGATTACCCATGTTCGGGCGCGATCATGATCTGTACCTCGTTACGCCGCAGGAAAGGAATGGTCCATGGCGGATCGTATGAGGCGAGCTTGGGTTCCGAAATTGGGCGATAGCCCTGTTTTTTGAGCCAGGCTTGAAGTTGCCTGCCGTACTTTTCAAGATTGGCGGCGGAGTGCAGGCCTGAGAAGGTGACCACGGCAACCGTTGAGGCGGGCAGCTCTCTGAGCTTCACCTCGGGATCGAGCGGTTCGGGTGCAGATTCCAGAGTAAAACCCTCGGGAAGCACGAACGCCATGCTCCATCCGCCTTTGCCGGGTTGTTGCAAGACCGGCGCCGTCATGGAGATTTTTTCGCTGCCGCGCTCCTGCAAAACCGGCGCGGTCATGCTGATCGACGTTTTTGACCTGTTCTTGCCGAAAATATATCCCGCCAGCCGGTTGAATCCCTTGCCGCTTGCGCTGCTGTAACTCTCTTCGCTGAGGAAGGTTTCGGCGATCACCATCGGGCCATAACGACGCACCTCAAACGCCCCATCGTTTTTCAGCACTTCGAAGTGCGGTTCCGCGGCCTCCCGCTTTCCCAGCACGGAGCACCCCGCGAGCAGGAGGCTTGTCAGCATCAGCATTACAGTGTTCATGATCTCGTTTCCTTTTTATCAGCGTGGTGCGTTATCGTACGCTCTTTTCAACAATGGCAGGCTGAAAAAGGTTTGTTCGACGATGAATCGCGGTGCCGACGTTTTCATGGACGTTACTCCTTGTGACGTAAATTATTGCTGTGATATAATGTCAATCTGAAGTAATGAAAAGTTTGAATTGCCAAAAAGTTGCCGATCCCGAACGCAATCGAGACGGGATATGCGGATAAAGCAAAATAATTCAGGTCTTTAGCACTATCTCTTACTGTTGGGGCATTTGCGATGTATTTTGCAGGAGTAATCATCACTCCCAAAAGCATTGAAAGCTCGAAACGACAAAAGCCATCTCTCCTCAACCAATAATCTGGCATCAGTATGAATCCAGTGTTATCTCTCCTCAAACATCTTCTCCTGCTGTTCTGCCTCCTGGCCGCCGGAGTCGCCGAAGCCCGTGCGGCGGACGCTGTCGAAACTTCCGGAACCGTGTTGAGCGTGGCTCTGCCGCTGCTTGGCGGTGCGATGACCTTGCAGAACGATGACGCGCAAGGCCGCGTGCAGTTGGCGGAGGCTCTCGCTTTGACGGCGGGAGTCACTTACGGACTGAAGTATTCCATCGATGCCACGCGCCCGAATGGCGGCAAGCATTCGTTTCCGTCAGCGCATACATCGGTTTCGTTCGCGGCGGCGGATTTTATCGGTCGGCGCTACGGCTGGGAATATGGAATTCCGGCGTATGCCGCGGCAGGTTTTGTCGGTTACAGTCGGGTGGACGCAAAGGCGCATCACCGCTATGACGTTGCGGCGGGAGCGGCGCTCGGTATTTTGAGTGACGTACTGTTTACCTCGCGACTCAAAGAGAGGGGAGTGAAGATTTCCGCTTTGCCTGCCGATGACGGCGCAATGCTCCGGGTATCCTGCGCCTGGTAGCTCAATCGGAATTCGACTCCAGAGTTCGCTGTCGATTGTTCTGTCGGGGGGTGATTACTGCGCAACGTTTTCGAGTGCACCGTCCCAAACCGGAAAGTCCACGGCAGGAATCAGGATCATGCTGAACGACATGATTTTCAAATCAGTGTCTCTCAGCATGATCTGACGCTTCAGCTTGCAGGCAGCTCAACCTTTGTTGTTCCGGTCGTGAAACAGCACCTCGGGCTTGGCCTCCTCCCAGAGCGTGCCGTATTTGAGCTTTTCGGCGTCGGAGAACCTGATGGCTCCAGCCAGAAACCAGGTCGAAGGGTGTTTCTCCAGATCGTCGCCTTCGCGGACGCCCATCGGCATCAGGCTGGTGACGCTTCCATCCTCGCCGCGAATCACCTTCCACTGGCCGATGAAGTAGTGCTCCGCGCTGGCGGCCACCACGTCGAGCACCTCCTCGATCTCGCCGAGATCGCTGTCGCCCCGCAGCGCCAGCCCGCCGTAGGCGTAGACGACCGAGCGCTGCGCGTCGAGCACGTAGCGCAGATATTTGTTCCGCGCCAACGTTTGCAGACTCAGCTCGTCGAGCAGGTAGATGAACTGCTTGCCGTCGGCGTCAATCCCCGAAATCGAACGCGGCAGCACCCCGTCCTCCTCGGCGACGCTGAAATACCACTCCTTGTACTCCTCGAACAGCTCGCGAAGCAGCTCCAATGCATCGAATGCTTGCATGATTTACCCCTTCCGGACGAATTCCGATTTCAGTTGCATCGCGCCGAAGCCATCGATCTTGCAGTCGATGTCGTGATCGCCCTCGACGAGACGGATATTTTTCACCTTTGTGCCGCCTTTGAGCACCGACGACGCTCCGCGAACCTTGAGATCCTTGATCACCGTCACCGTGTCGCCATCCTGAAGGATGTTGCCATTCGCATCGCGCCAGACGCGAACCTGCCCGGCCTCGCCCGCTTCGGCTCGGCTCCATTCGTGGCCGCACTCGGGGCAAACGAGTAGCGTACCGTTTTCATAGGTGAATTCGCAGTTGCATTCCGGGCAGTTCGGCAGATCGCTCATCGGCGTACATGTTCTAAAATTCAGGCAAGGCAGAAATTGTGGCGACAGTATAACGATTTTCCCGCAGCATACCAGAACCGACGCACGGATACGACGTTCCTGGTCATACCCGGTTCAGCTCCTCCATCAATCCCGTTCGCCTCGGGTAACTCTGTCTTAAAAAAGCGACAAGCTCGCCAACCTTTTGTCGTCCGCCAAGTTTGAGCATTCTGCGCATATACCGGCACGCCTCCTGATAGTGATCCCGCCCGACCTTCTCTTTCAGAAATTCGGTTATCGCCTGAGCATATAGATCGACCAGCTCCTCGGAATACTCCTTCGAGAGATGCGATTCATATTGCGCTATGACAGGAATATTCGGTGCCTGGCGAACGAGATTCAATAGACGTTCCCACCATCCTTCGCTGATGAAAATCTCCGCAATTCGCCCCCTTGCAAAAAATGCGTTGTTGCTGCTGATCTCCCGTACAAGCTCTTCGACGAACGAAACCCACCCCTCCGGCTCGATTTGCTGCTTCAGAATGGCGTAATACTCCTGCGGATGCCGATTGCTCTCCAAAAAGAGAAGGCGTGCATAGTGAATGACAAGATCACGATCATCCTGCGCCTGGGCAACTTTGAGCAGCCAGTCATACCATTCGTTCACAAGTCCGGGATACTTTTGCTTGTCATGCAAGATTCCATCCCGTGCGATTTTTCGTGCTTTTTCGAACTCCCGATTGTCCAGCGCTTTCTGTAGCGCGATCCGGCGAAGCTCCGGATTGCCGAGGTTCGCTTCGAGCCAGGCGTCCGCCGCCGCCTCTCCGCTGGTTTTCGCCAAAAGCTCGTATTTGATGGCTTGCGAGGATTTTCCGGTGTAATTGTCACCGCTCTCACGATCCAGCAGCGCGAGCAACGCGCCAGCCTCTTCGGCGTTCTCGACCAGCGCCGCGGCCATGCGCATCATGCCGACATGCCAGTCCCAGCCGTCATATAGTTTCTTCTCTATGGCTTTCATGCCATAGTCGAACAGCAATTTTTTAATATTCGCCGCGGGGTTCGATCTGGCGATGGCGAGCATCATATCGTAGGCGTCGTTGATGCAGCCACCAATCGAGCCATCGCTGTCGTCGGCATAGAGCAAAGCCTTGACCATCTGCTCCATGACGGCCATGCAGACAAAAAGCCCCTCCCGGATGTTTTTTGTTTCGAAATGCTTTCTTGCCATCTGCAGAATATTTTCGACGCCACGCGCAACCCTGTTCGATGCCGACCAGCCGATATAGCCCCGATCTTTGTGGCTGCGCAAAATCGCGCTCAACTGCTGCGCGTAATAGCTTTTCGTTTCGCCGGAATCCGGGGTGGCCAGCGAGGCGAGCAAAAGATTCCGGAACTGGACGCTCTGGCTTGCCTGCTCCCGGACGAACTGCCTGAGAGCATCGGGATCGACGGTTGCAAGCAACTCATCGACGCACTCCTCGGCTGTTTTTCGCTTCGCCGGTTTTTTAGCGCCCTCGCCTTTGGCTGGCTTCTTTTTTTCTTTCAGACCGAGTACATCCTTTTGCAGAGAGAACAGCACCGCCGCGACATGTTTGCAAACAGGCCCCACATCGTACGGGCAACTGCACAGATGCTCGACAACCTCGCCGTGATCGATGACGAGGCGCACGGTGTAAGGCTCCGTGCCCTCCACGACCGCCTCGTACTCTCCCGGCCCGCACTCTTCAGGCTCATGCACCTGGCCGTTTCGGAAACAGGTGAGACCGCGCTTCAGGATAGCGTCATCGATACACTCGTCGAACCGGTTCAGTGGAATCCTCATGGGACTTTCAATTATTTGAAGATTTTTTCTCGCATGACCGACTGACGCACGGCATATCGAGGCCAGAAATTACATCGGATGCGAGACAGGAACTCGCTATATTATAACAAGCGTCATTATTGAACAACAGTATTCGCTGCAAAAGAGACTTCAACCGGGAGAACACGAGATGAGCGAGAAACACAAGGAGCTGATCGAATCCGCCAGAAAGAAATTTGCGCGATTCAGGGAATTGAGCGAGCAACACGGTGAATCGGTGGCGTGGGAGACCATGCTCGAAGGTTTTCCCGAGTTACAGAAAGAGCGCATGGGGCCGATGCTTGCCATGCCAACGCTTGCCGAAGCGTTCAGGACGGCGGTGCCCGTTTTTGAAGCGATTGGCATGGAGATGGATGTGGTGGACATCTCCAACCACGGCGTCGACGCCGTGCTCGAAATCCAGCGCATCTGCCCATGGCTGGAGGTGTGCCGTGAGTTCGGATATGAGATACCTTGCCACGTCATCTGCGAACTGGATATGGAGGCAACCCGCCGTGCTTTCCCCGATATGAAGGGCGAAATCCTCTGTCGTCAGGCGCTCGGAAGCCCCGTCTGCATCTTCATGTACGAACGACCAGCGTAATGATCAGCCCAACGGGAGTTGTATCAATCAGGCTGTCCTTGCTCGCCAAATCACGATGCCAGTACGTCGTGATTGACCAGGATTTTTATTAATAGCTCATTCTATATTTTTATTTACGCCAAATGCTGTGATTGTTTTGGCTTTATATTACAAAGTTCTCTACATACGACAAGCAGATCAGAATATCATGACCAGAACGATTTCTCATAAATCCCTCTAACCTTTTACGTTGTAAACAACTAATCGGCACCTGATACATTCAGAAATTTCAATAGTATAGCTCTTGATCCTCTCGGCCTCCTTGCCGTCAGGCATATACAAATCGCATCACGCTTCTCGCAAAAGTGATGAAACTTTTTATTTTCTTTTAGTCTTAGAGACTCTTTACAGCTTGATTACAAAATCAACAAAGCTTTACTTTTTGAAGCGCTTTCTGCAATCAGCAATGCGAAGCGATATCAAGACTAGAACAGAGGTCGAAAAAGTATATAAGTCGTCACTATACTTGCAGATAAATCTCATGTACGGGGTTCGAAAATTTCAGGGGGGAATTCAGGGAAGTGATTCGCGGCTTTGATAAAGATTGTGAAGACGTATTGCGCTGTTATCACTTTAGATATGACGAAACTTTTTATCCGGGAAGCGTATTAATGATAAAACTTGAAATTGACAGCACTGTTCCTTTTAAAGCTCTTTGAGCGCGTAGTACCGATGATGAAGGTCTTGACTAGCACAGGATACGAAAAGAACATACAGGTTACCACCATGTCAATACATAATCGATATGTACAACGGTCAAAAATTTCAGAGGCAAAGTTCAGGGATCTGGTTCGTTACTTTGCCGCCGATCTGGATGCCACTCAGATCACCTTTATCAGCGGCCTCAACCGCAATACCGTCAATCGATACCTCAAGGCGATCAGGGAACGCATAGCCGAGCACTGCGAATCGGAATCATCGCCACCGGAGGTGGTGAATGCCGACGAATCGTTTTTCGGCACTCGCCGCATTGCAATCAGCGCCTGCAACGGCACCAATGGCCAGTGCGATGATGTTGGCAACTCCCATCCGTCCAGCAAAGTGCACACCCAGATACTGCCGCTGCACACAACGCCATCGACGAAAAAAAGCGTTATCGCGGGAAGGCTGACTCGTGATGGCATTGTTTACGCCAACGAACCTTCGAACTCCGACAACCTTGATGAGGCAGGTTTCGAGGAGTTTGCCAGAAATCACAAACACATCAATGGCATCGAGGGATTCTGGAGCCTTGCCAAAACCAGGCTCGCAAAATTCCGCGGCCTGAACAAGGAGACCTTCTACCTGCACCTCAAAGAGTGTGAATTCCGCTACAACTATCGCACCCAGAACCTCTACCTGCAAATCCTCAAACTCGTCAGAAACAAGCCGTTATTCGAGTAACCGCCAGTAACAATCACCCGATAAAATCTCCGCAATCTTGCGTATAGCGTTGCCGAACTGCTCGATCATCTCTCTGTTGTTCATCACTAAACGGTTGGTCAGGAAGGCAATAACAGCAAATGCAGCCTGTCCGCTGACCTTTATCTGGTAGATCGATCTGCCGCACTGCCCGGATTGCGCCCTCGAATGGGGAGCTGCACAGCAGCAGGAAAGCCAGGGACGGAGCGCATCTGGCGTGATGCGAATGGCAACCTCCTTCAGAACGGAGATGCAATGACGGTGATCAAGGATTTGAAGGTGTACGGTGCGTCGTCGGTGCTCAATGGGGAGACGAAGGAGCAAAAATATCTGTCTTGTCGAGATCGAGGAGATTCTCGACGTGGCGGCCGCCAGCGCGGAGCTCTTGTGTCAAGTCAATACCAAACAGTCTTGTACATTCCCTGTATATTTCCCGTCATTGCGAGCCTCGAAGCGGCGCGGCAATCCATACGGATTCAGGGCGATAGCGAAATGGGATGGATCGCCACCTCCCGGCAGGTCGGAACTCGCGATGACGAATCTCCGTCATTTTTCTTTTGACACACCACTACATCATGGGCCACTGGAAGGTGATTCGCGGCGAGGATGGCAAGGTGGCCGCCCTGATGCTGATGGGCCGGATCGAAGGCGACGACCCGCAGAAGCGCCCCGCGTCGTGGTACCTCTGCGGAGCCATCCGCTTCACCGACGCCGAAAAGCTCAAATACGGCAACTTCTGGGAAGAGGCCCAGGCCGGGATAATGTTCAGCGACCGGAACTCGATGGAGTGACCGGCTTTCCGCTCGCTCTCGCTGACCGTGACGAGCACGAAGAGGAGGAAAAAGAGAATCTTGCGACTCGACTCGATGATCGATGCTTTGATGAGCCTGACCAGCAGGCGCTGCGTTCCCGGAAAAATGACGCTGAACCAGTCCGGCAGGATCGCCAAGAGGGGATGATGCCGAAAATACTGCGAGCGTAGCGCTTTTCCGATTTCGTAGCGCAGAGCCTGGATGATGTATCCAATCGTGAACAGAAGCGTAAAAAAACACGCCGCGCCAGAGAGCCGCTCCCCGTTGCCTGATCAATCGCCATGATCGTCGCGAGATCGAAGGCTTTAACTGGCAGGGCGAGGCTTCTCGATTCAGCAAACCGGGTTGTCGCCAGATGGCGGGCGTGAGGGTTGGTCAAAAATAATCGACACCCGTTTCGGAGATGAAACAGGAGCTTTGAGGAGGGGAACAGTGTTGAACGGCGGGGCGCATCTGTCGCGCCCGCGTTTTGCCGGGGCGTCAAATGATTGAAACAACGGGGTGGTTTGGACAGGCAGGTGTTGGTGCTTATGGTATTTGGTGTATATTAAGCCCGTTAATCCCCTCGTCAATCATAATCAGGAGAGAATTTCATGTCACTGTTCAGAAAATCGTTCACGGTTCTTGCCTTTGCGCTGACAGCCGCCCTCTCGTTTGGCGCGACGCTCAATACCGCTTCCGCGGAACCTCAGCCCGCAGCCGTTCAGCCCGCAGCCAAAGGGTTGTTCGTGGTGGTCACATCCGATGACCCCATGACGCAGATGATGGCGATGGTGCTTTCGAGCCAGACCCTAAACCAGGGCCGTTCCGTCCGCATACTGATCTGCGGCGAGGCTGGCAAGCTTGTGCTGAAGGGCGGCAAGGAGAAGCTCTTCAAACCAGTCAACAAGTCTCCCCAGATGCTGCTCAAAGAGATGATGGCCAAAGGCGTCAAGGTCGAGGTTTGTCCGCTTTACCTGCCGAACACCGGCAAGCAGCCCTCGGCTCTCATAGACGGAGTCACGGTTGCCCAGCCGACAGCCGTCGCCGCCGCCATGGCTGAAGATGGCATCAAGCTGCTCACTTTCTGAGTGTTACAGGCGTCTTTTCAACAAAGAGCCTCAAGCTTATTGTCGCTTGTCCGGTTCAGCGAAAAGCCGGTGTGTTCAATGAGAGTGAACGCACCGGCTTGCTTGTTTTTTGACTGATTTTACGTATGTTTCATCACGGACGGCCAGCTTTTTTTGTGAATAAGCCCTTCGTTCTCAATGGAACAGGTATCTTTGTCATTGTTTCCAATAATACTGAAGTCAGTCGGAAATCACTCTGAGCATGTGGTTCCGCCATGCGGGATCGACGGCGCGATTTGAATCGGCACAAAAAAATCGGCGACATGCAGCACGTTAACATCTACCAATCATGGACAGTTATCTGAAATTGATTCAATCAACGCCCGTGCCGGTTATCCTGATTGTCGCCGGGATCGTGTTTCTGCTTTTGTCTATTTCGGGAGGCATTAGCGGTAAGATAAAAGTAGAGTCGGGACGGCAGGTTACTGCAGGTGTTATCGGTGGCGTACTGCTGCTGATCGGTTTGTCGCTCAATTTCGGTCTTGTCGGCAAAGGAACGGATCAGCAAAAAGGAGGTGATCAGGATGGCGGATCGGTGGTGAATTCAAGTCAGGAGGGTCGGCCCTATTACACACTCCGAAAAATCACGGATCAGGATATTGCCGGAAAAAGTCGAACCGAGCTGAGTCTGATGCGCAACACGATTTATGCCTGGCACGGCATGAAATTTTCTCGTCAAGATTTACAGGAGTACTTCAATCGTCAGAGTTGGTACAAGCCGATATATGATCCCGGAAATTTTCCTCTTACTCTATTGAGCCTGGTCGAGCAGGAAAATATCCAGTTATTGAAGTATCATGAGGCCAATGCGCGTTGAGTATGTCGGCTGAGGCAGAGGTCATCGTCGTACTTGGCGCGTCTGTTCTTCCGGATGGAACGCCAAGCCCAACGCTTGAACGTCGCACATTTTACGGGATCGATCTCTATCAGCGGCACGAAGCCTCCTGCCTGTTGTTTTCAGGTGGGGTTGGTCGCAGCGGGTTTTCCGAGGCGCTGGTCATGCGTCAAATCGCACTCGAACGGGGAGTCCCTGAAGCGCATATCTTCATCGACGATCTTTCCACGGATACGCTGGAAAGTGCTGTCAACTGCTCGATGATCATAAAGGAAAACGGCTGGAGTAAAGTCATTATTGTCACCGACAGCTACCATTTATTGCGCAGTTTATTCGCCTTTCGGCAGATGGGAGTCGATGTCGAAGGTCGCTCTCCAACGACCGGCAGGGGGATGACTTCCAGAGGGCGATGGATTTTCTATCATGTAAGAGAAATTATTGCGCTTCCCTGGTATCTGGTTCGGTTAAGCTTTCAAAAGTATCTGAAGCAGAAATCACTCCGGTAATCGACGGCCGCCCCCGCTCATTTCGTGGCGAAGAGCTTCGGCAGCGCTACTCCCGCAGGTTCGCGCATCACCAGGTCATAGCTGATCGCGCCTGATGGCTCCGGGTTGATTTCGATGCAGTAAGCTCCGGCTTTCCGGGCGAGGGTGGGGTAGCCTGCCGCAGGCCAGACGGTGCCGGAGGTGCCGATACTGATGAAAAGGTCGCAATCGGCAATCATCTCCGCAGCTTCCTGCATGACCGCCTCGTCGAGCATGTCGCCGAACCAGACGATGCCGGGCCGGAGCCAGTTGCCGCAATCGCAGCGCAGCGTTTCGTAGTCGCGTCCCAAATCCT
>JAAXWU010000221.1 GCA_013334855.1 Chlorobaculum sp.
TGCGCCCGATTCCCGGCACCGGCGTCTTCACGCGCCTCGCCTCGGAGGGACGGCTCATGCACCCGAGCAGCGACCACGACGCCTTCCGTTTTTCGTGGGGCCAGGAGATGCTCTACTACCCGAAGCAGATGACGCTCGAAGAGTTCATTCCAAGCTACACCGCGCTGACCAAAAAGGTCTTCACCCCCCGCCACGCCATCGAACGGGCCATGCGAGCGCCAACGCTCCGCTCGGCGGTGCTGATGTTCAACATGCTCTACGTGCACATGTACGGCCTGTCAAGACGAGATTTGCAGCGGCAATTAGCCGAATTGGCGAGAGTTTGAGCTTTGTGGACTTGGTGGACAACACCTGCGGAGAATCCTTCTTCACTCTTCGTCCACTTAGTCCACAACGTCCACTTTCTTCAGCTCAACGCGCTGATCTCCTCTTCGAGCATCTGCTGCATGTAGAGGTCGGCGTAGTAGCGGCCGTTTTCGAGCAGCTCTTCGTGGGTGCCGCTTTCGGCGATAGCGCCATCATGCAGCACGATGATGCGGTCGCAGTTCCTGACCGTCGAGATGCGGTGGCTGATGAGCACGATGGTGGTTTCAGGGAGCTTCTTGAGCAGGCCGTCGAAGATGCTCGCCTCGGTGGCCGTATCGACCGCCGAGAGCGCGTCGTCGAGCACGAGGATCGAAGGTTGCCACCGGAGCGCTCTGGCGATACAGGCCCGTTGCTTCTGGCCGCCGGAGAGGTTGATCCCCTTTTCGCCGAGCATCGTGTCGAAGCCGTCCGGGAAATCCTCCACATCGTCGTGCAGCATGGCGATCCGGCTCGCTTCGATCACGTCGATGCCGGTGCCGTTGCTGCCGAAATCGATGTTGTTGCGGATGGAGTCCGAAAAGAGAAAATTCGACTGCGGCACGAAGCCGATGGTGCGCCGGATCGCGGCGAGAGACAGGCTCCGAATGTCACGCCCGGCAATCGTGATGCGCCCGCTCGACGGGTCGTACAGGCGCGGAATCAGGTTGACGAGCGTTGACTTGCCCGAGCCGGTCGCGCCGACGATGGCAAGCTTCGCCCCCGGCTCGACGGTAAAAGAGATGTTGCGCAGCACGGCACGGTCAGGCTGCGATGGATAGACAAAGCTGACATTTTCGAACGTCAACTCCCCTTTCAGCGCTTTCGCCTTTTCGACAGATTGACTCGATGCTGCCGGTTCGACGATATCGGACTTCGTATCGAAAATCTCCCGCAACCGCCCCTGCGCCGCCGATGCTTTTTGGACGATATTGGTCACCCAGCCAATCGAGATGATCGGCCAGCTCAGCATCGTGACGTAGATGACGAACTGCGCGATGTTGCCGATGCTCATCGTGCCCTTCATGACGCCAATGCCGCCCGCCCAGATGACCGGAATCAGCGACAGCGCCGTCATGGCCGTCAGCACAGCCATGAAGCCCGCCTGGATTCTGCCGAGTTGCAGGTTCTTGTCGTAGTACTTCCGGTTCAGCGCTTCGAAGCGGCTGGTTTCCCACGCTTCGCGGTTGTAGTTTCTGACCACCCGGATGCCGGAGATGTTCTCCTGCACGAGGTTGGTGATGGATGCGTAGTTTTCCTGAATCTGTTTGGACTTTGACTGGAGCGAGACCCCTGTCCGATAGACCGACCAACTGAGAAAAGGGGCGGGAAGCAGGGCGAACAGGGTCAGCATCGGCGAAATCGCAACCATCGCGCCGATGGCAAACAGCAGTCGGAAAAGCGTGTTGATCGAGTACATGATGCCCGGCCCGAGAAAGTCGCGGACGGCGTTCAGATCGTTGGTGCCTCTCGAAATCAGTTCGCCTGAACCGGTGCTATCATAAAACGAGGTGGAGAGCGTCTGCAAGTGGGCGTAGTAATCGTTCTTCAGATCGAACTCGATATGCCGCGAGGTGACGATGATGAGCTGACGCACCAGATAGAGTGTGATGCCGCTGAGGGCGGCCAGCAGAATGTAGAGGCCGACCTTGCGCAGAATTTCGTGCATCTCGAACGGCTTGCCCATGAGGTCGATGGCCTCGCCAAGAAACCGGGGCGCGGCCACGGCGAAAAAATTGGTGGCGACGACGCACGCAATGCCAGCGGTAAGCGACTTCCGGTAGCGTAAAAGATAAGGGCGCAGGGCCAGCAGATTTTTCATCCGTTCTTTTTTGATGTGACG
>JAAXWU010000010.1 GCA_013334855.1 Chlorobaculum sp.
TACAACTGGTCGGACAGACCGTGGCGCAGATGCCGCAACCCGTGCAGAGATCGGCCGTCACGACGGCCACAGCCTTTTTGCGGGGCTGCCGTGCGCCTTTCACTTCTTCGGGTTCCCTCTGCTGGGCAGTCTCCTCGTAACTATTCATGTTCCTCCACTCTTAGGATTGATTCATGCATCACGCTTTCAGGAGGCTCTGCGGGTAGACCTCGTTCGACTCTCTGCCGGGAATACCCGGATACTTGATCGTCTTGTCCACCTGAAGCTGTCCGTCGTCGGCGATACTGATCTTGAAGCGATCCATCGGCCTCGGAGCCGGACCTTCAAAGTTCAGCCCGGTGATGTAGTAACCGCTGCCGTGGCACGGACACTTGAACTTCTTCTGCGACTCCATCCAGTTCGGCGTGCAGCCGAGGTGCGTGCACTTCGACTCCATCGCGAAGAAGCGTCCATCCGGCAGGCGGATGATCCAGGTGCCGAACTCGCGCTTGTACTGCGAATTGACGACGCCGGGCGGATAATCGCTCGGGAAACCGACCTTGAACTTCGACGGCGGTTCGAACAGCACCCTCGGGAAAAAGAACCTCAGAAAGGCATAACTGTTGATACCCGCAAAAGCGGCAAGGCTCCCCCACCCAACACGCGAAAGAAACTTCCTCCTGTCGGGAGAAGCCTCCTCGTGCGAGCCGGAACCGTGGCTGTGCTCGTTACCGAGCTCGTTTTCATACTGATCCTGCATGGCAGATTGTTTATTCTTTCACTGAAAACTTTAGTTGACTGAAACTCGCTTGTCGAACTGTTCATATCGTTTTCATACGTAAAAAAGGGTGCCTGCGAAACAAGAAATAATACTATCGCGCAGGCGTACCGTTGTCACACACACAACAAAACACATAACCATTCACCACAACCGGATGCCTGAACATCCACTAACCTTTACTACACATTCCGGCATGTTCTGCTTTCTTGTATCAGAACATGCCGGTAAATCATATCCGGTTAACAATAAAACCGGACATTACAGAACATCAGAAAGCGAAACCGGCCGTAACAACGAATTGATCCGCAGTGGTGTTGCTAATCGGAGTGATGCGGTTCTTGGTATGAGCAGTATAAGTCGTCGTAATGTAAGCATTTGCCCTGAGATGCGTATTCACTGCAAATGCGACCGTCGGATCGTTAGTGATCTCATCGCCACCCCTGAGATTTGAATACGTAACCGTCGCCTGCATCCAGGGGAATACAAAGTATCCAGCCTGAATCCGTGAGTTGTCAAACTTGACACCATCACCACTTGACTTACTGTACGCGACACCACCGTAGAAACTGCCAATACTACCGGTAACATCAGCACCGTAAAAGTCCGTTGCGCTGGCGAAGTTAGCTGCCGTAACAAGCGACTGCTGTCTTGCGCTCACATACTCGGCGCCAACAGAGAAATGGTTGTCGAGACCGACAAATTCGTTTCCATAGGTTCCGCCTGCGCCACTGAGCAAGCCTGCGCCACCGATTTTGTATTTTGCTCTGACGTATCGAATGTCATCGAGTTTGTTAACGCCTGCTGCGGTTCCAGCTTCAGCAAGACCGCCTGTAATTTTCAAACCACCGCTGTTCCCTTTGATATAGGAGAACTCCACGCCGGTGCCCGGCGTCGGATACAGTGCGTTATAAAGCTGGATAGCGTTACCAAAAGTCCAGTCAGAGAAACCGTTACCAAAGCTCAGATTCACACCGGGCGCAAAGCTCCAGGTAACATGCCCGGATAGCGCTGTGTTGGTATAAGGGTTTGCAGCAGACGGAGCTGAGGTCGCCGAAGAGGGCACGTTGGTCAGGTTGTACTGACCGAATGCTGAAAGGTTATCACCCATCGTACCACCAAAGAACAACGTTGCCGCGCCCATGCCTCCGGTACCATAGTTGAGGGTAGATTTGTTTGCAGGGTTGCCGGCTGAAGTTGTGGTACCTTCGGTATATGTAACCAGCGGACCTCTGACCCAGAGAGCAAAAGGAACAGATCCTGGAATTTCGCCCGGCCACGGTGATTGAGGAAATGATTTCTTCCAGCCGTCTGAGCCAAGCTTCAGTTGTTCCTGCTTGGACTTGTCCTCATCCTCGCCACCGGGCCAGCGATAACCATTATTTCTAAAAGCTTCACCGAAAGAGTTCCTTGCCGGGAAGCCCGAGTGACAGGTGTAGCAGGAGGTGCCGTACTTTCTCGCGAATGCTGGAATCGCCGAGGCATCCTTGGCAGGTACCAGCATAGGCAGCACGGAAAGGGATACAGCCGAAGCAATGGCTAATTTTTTTCTCATTCTTACTCCTCTTGGGTTGATTGATTGATTGCCTCCGTTATGCACGGATTAACTTTTTTCTGAACTATTGTTCATCCATATAGTTCAGAACATATATTGACTCTATTCAATCGAAAGCAATACTCAACAATTGTTAAAAAAGCATTAAAAAGAATGCCATCAACAACAGTATTAAGTCAATTCTGACTCCAAAAGAACTGCTTTATCTATGTATCATTCGGGTGTTTCTATACGAGGAAACGAAGGATCGAGCCAAACTTTTTTGAAATCATACCGTGAAATATGAAACGATACTTACAAATTATTGCCTTATCCAGGTTACGGCACTCTATTACCATTATTTCACAGTTCAATTCTTACCGCTCTTCACCTTTCGCAAACAGATCAAAAGAATAAGGCCAAGGCAAAACTTGTCGCTGAAGAGATGCTACATAGTGGCTTTCAAGCCGTGACGATCAAGGCAAACCCTTAACCGCTACGGGCTTTTGGTAATCATGATGACTTGCTATTACGGCATATGGGTAGAAGCTATCGAAACTACCGATGTTGTTCCACTGCCGGTTCATTGCCCTTACTTTTCACAATTGTAAACAATCGTTAAGAGTAATCCAAATCCAAATAGCCTTTTTCTGTATTTTTAAGGAACTTTTAAGACAAGAAGTGTAAACTCAAGTGTATTTATCGCCCAGAATACGCCAATCAATCACACCGTTTGAGTTCCTCGTCCATCAACTCCTTATAGCGTCTGCACCCGCATTTGCAGTCGTGCTCGCACGACTTTTTGTAGAGAGCCATCGCCTCCTTAAGATCTTTCGGCACTCCCCTGCCTGCCTCGTACATCTCACCAAGATTATACATCGCCTCGCCATGCCCCAAATCCGCCGCCTGTCGGAACCACCTGACCGCCTCGGCGTCATTCTGCTCGACGCTTGCGCCGATCTCATAGAACACGCCAAGCTTGTTCATCGCGGCGGAATCGCCCTGTTCAGCAGCCTCGCGGACAATCTGCACTCGCCGGGCATCGGCTTTGGCCGTTCCAGAAAGAAATACCAAGCACAACGCTAAAAAAACAACCTTGATTCGCATGAAGACTGGAGGCTTGACAGATTCGTAACAGCGTGAACATCGACACACTGATATTAATCATTGTTAACATCCGTTCCAAGGGTTTAACCCAAAGAATTTCAATAAAATGAGAGAAAAAGGAGAGCCGCCTGTCAAGCTCTCCTTTTTTTTGTCCTTTTCGCTCAGAACCGCTGGGTCAGCGCGATGTTGAACGAACGCCCCTGCCCGGCAAGCGGCTCGAACTTCGTTGTTTTTTTGGTCGCAAGAAAATCATCGTAATTGATGCCCCCAAGCGGCAGATAATAGTGCGTGTCGAACAGGTTCGTGACGCCAACCTCGACTCTCGAGTTCTTGTACTCGTAGGCTGAGCCGATGTTGAACAGCGCATAACCCGGCGTACCCGGCTCGAACCGGTGCGGATCGGTCTCGCTTTTTCGCGACACCATCTGCATCTCGACGCTGTTGGTGAAACCCGACAGCTTCTGCTCGATCGATACCCGTGCGTTCAGAGGCATCATGTGATAGAGCGGATCGCCGTTTTCGAGATCGATACCGTGAACATAGCCAAGCGTACCATTCAGCCTTCCGCTCCCCAGCCCTTTGCTGTCCCAAAGCGCCGCTGAACCCGAAATATCGATACCGTACAGCTCCGCATTGTGGTTTGTGAACTGGAGGATGTTACGTACCTCACTCGTAAAGGTTTTGATGCCGACTCTTTGCACGTCGATGTAATCGTGCACATGGGTAAAGTACGGCGTGATCTTGAGTTGCCACGCATTACGATCCGCATCGCGCCATGAACCCGACACGCTGATGGTGTGAGCGACCTCAGGTTTGAGGTTCAGGTTGCCCACATACCCGTTGCCATCGCCAAACCAGCCGATCATGCCGCTGGTCATCCAGGTATTGCACCAGGCGTAACGCTCGTAGAGATTGGGCGAACGGGTCTTGCGCGAATAACCGAACTCGTAATTCGAAGCGGCGTCCGGCTCGTACTTCAGCACCGCGCTGAAATCCCAGTTGCTGTCGCTCTTTGCATGATCCTGTGCATTGAAGGCGTTGGCTGGCGTGGCATACATCGCACCGGTGGAATAGCCCTGTACATCGCCGGTATCCATCCGTACCTGCTCATGACGCACGCCGAGGATCGAGGTCATCGAGCTGGAAACCTTCCCTTCCCACTCCGCGAAAAACGCATAGCGGTCGCGGCTGCCGTGATTGATGTTCACGAATGTGTTGGGACTCATGCCGGTTCCGGGCACAGGAGGCCACCGGTCATTCAGGCTGAAACGATGGAACTCGTTGCCGAGCCTGACGACATCATCGTCGGCAATCTTGATCTCCGTCTTGAAGGTATAGCCGGTCGAAACGCCGCGGGTGATCATCGGCATGTAAGGCATGGCGTTCCAATACAGCGCGATCGGCAGCTTGTCCTCGCCGGAGTCCATCTTGTGCCAGGTATTCTGCCAGTAACCCGTGGCGTCGATCTTTCCCCAATCGAAACTGCCCTCATATCCGAGGTTGACAAACGACGATTTGTTTTCGAGCATGTCCATCCACTGGTTGACGAAGCCCTGGCCTGGAATGTACTGGTTGCCGGCCTTGAGCGTCACCTGATGATTGTCCGATCTGGCCGCGAAGGTCAGCCCGAGATTTTGGGACTCGTAGTACGTGGAGGTCACCTTTTTACCGTTGCCATCCCGGTAATCGCTGGCATGATCGACGGATGCCGTAACGCCGAGGCTCAGGTTCCGGCTCGCCACCGTGCCGCCAAACGACGCACCGGCAGCGCGATTGTTGCTCCTGTAGTAGGACGAGACAACTCCTTCTGTTCTCGTCTTGTCATCGACGGCAAAAAGCGGCGGTTGCGATTCGACCTGTATCATGCCACCGATGCTGTCGCCCCCCATACTGACTGGCGTGACCCCCGTATTGACGTAGATATTGCCCACGCTCGACGAGGGCATGTAGGAGAGCGGAGGATTCATATGATTGGCGCAGGCCGAACAGACGATCATGTTATCGACATAGATCAGCAGCCGGTCGTCGGCAAATCCGTTGATTACCGGAAGGTTCGACACCCCGCCGCCGGTCTGAACGTTGACGCCCGCAGTATCTTCGAGCATCGTCGCCGTGTCGCTGCTCTTCAGCTTTTTCGATTCGAGCGAGCTTTTCTTGGTATCGACTTTACCCTTGACGACAATCTCTTCTGACTGCACATCGGCGGCGTGAACGGTCGCCGGCCCCACTGTCAGCGCGACGAGCAATGCGGCAAGCGGCCTGAATTTTAAAAGAAGTTCATATGAGTTTTTCATATAACGAAGAATAACAATTGTTAATAAACAGAGCAAGCAGTCAAAAAACCGACAGCAAGCTCGACGTTAAACGCTCTGGCTCTGATTTGTACGGACAGAACGAATTGTCATCAACAGACAAATACTTCCCGTGAGAAGAAAACTTCCCTGAACCGGACGATCTGGCCAGCGAGGACTGTGATTATTGAGATTATGAGATAGCCTTCAGACTTTGGGTGGGTGATCGATGCCTGGCAAGGCTCCTGTACGCAGATTGCAAGTGAAACAATCAATGAATTTCCTGCCGACAACAGGCGCGCTCCAAGCCTGTCGGCTTTCAGGCTCGATCCCTTGCAAGAAATCGAGCAGTTTTTCGAACGACTTTGGCAGGGACTGATTGCTGGACTCTGCCGGACGGGACTCAGGCGAAGCCGCCGCGACTTTCTTCTGCAAAAAGCAGTGTCCGCAACAGTTACGGGTTTTCTTCTCGCAGAGTTTCTCAGCAATTGCCTTGCGATTCAGAAAAAACAGGCCGTAACAAGCCAGCACGCCATTGATCTGCACGAACATGGCCAGAAGCGTCAGAACGACGATATGCCGCTTGAATGAGGCCATAAGTGCTGACTGGCGTGATTAGATGGCTGTTGAGCGAGATGCCGGAAGGGCAATACTGCAGAAGAGCTGCTTCGCAAGCGAAATTACTATATAACTGCATAAGTATAACGCCGATAAAATAAACATACAATAGCAAAAACATATTATTTATACATTCACCACATCTTTTTTTCAGGTCACAGACTCAACTCCCCTGCCCAAACGCTCGGTCAACGCCACAAACACGTCAAATAACGCAATAGCAAGCAGATATTCTTGCTATTCGATGCCGGATTACACTGCGCATTGCTTGCCATTTTGTGCTCCATCTCAAGACTCCTGTCCGAAGCAGTGCAACTCACTGAGAAACAAATAGAAATAATAGAGTATTAAATAGAAATCAAACAACAGCAAAGTGACGACTGGAGGCTTCACGCCAACGATTACGCCAATACCGGCGAGCAGGAACGAAAAAATTGGCGCGAGTGTCAGAATCAGATGCACCCACTGCTTATGTCTAATCTGATAAAGAGCAAATACGACGCTCCCGATCAGAAAAGAGCCATGCATGATCTGGAGAGAAAGCTCGACGAGCGAAGCGTTGTTGACTCCCGACACTCTGTCGAACGCCAAAACACCGATAAGAAGACAAGTTGAGGTTACAATAGCCAGCGAAAACAGCGCTCTCAATGCGTTCATCCTGATCTTCATCATGCGTACTGACGACGGAATCCAGTGGTTTGCACGGCCATTTGTGCCTGCTGGTTGGAAAAAAAGCGAGCGGAAAGCGATGCGCAAATAAAAGGTCAGTCTAACTGTCGTGCTTGTGTAGCCACTCTTTTGCCCGATCGATGTCAGTATCGACGCGAACCTGAAGCGCCCGGTTGACGGCGACCGTCTCCCAGAATTTGCCATCTTTAAAAAACTGCGGCCCACACACAATGGCGATGCGGGCTAACCTCGGAGCGAGCTCGGCAATTTTTTGCGCTGACTGAAAGGTATCGAAAGTGTCAAGCGCATATTCAAGATTTCGCTCATCGCACAAAATAAGAGTCACCCCACTCTCGATCGCCTGATCGATTACTGCGCTGCCGTAGTCGATCACCTGCTGTAAATTTTCGTCACGCCCGGAAGCTGTTATGAGCAAAACTCCGTTCGCAATTTCGGCATGAAAAGATATTGCCATACTCCTTTAGCATTTAGCCTTTCCACCAAATAATCAAATCGATACTTTAAACAAACGATAAGAGCTTTAATTATTAACCGTTGCAGCAAACTCAATCTCGCGTTCCAAGACGATCTTCTAATTCACAGGTAGCGGACACTTAATATTTACATCATAAAAAAAGAAAATATTCATAAGTTCAAATGTTATACATTATTTACAGGAATACCAAAATAGTCCCGCTCGATTGCGCCAGTGTCATGCGGAACAAAGTGCGCTGCCTGACCTCACTACCTCTCATAATGGAGAATCGCCGCCCGCTCAATCCTCCGAACAATTCCTCTCCACAGTATTTGTGACGCAGAAACCCTAATAAATAATTTTTGTATTTCAGAATTAATGTTATATTGTTTGATCAGACCAAATGTTGGTCGGTACGCTTTCAAGTAATTTGTGTTTTTTTATTTGTCGGCTCATCTCTTTGAAAAAGCACAATTACTCTATCACACCTATGAATATTTACATTGGAAACCTTGACTACGAGGTAACTGAGTCTGATCTCCGCGAAGCTTTTGGCGAATTCGGAGATGTCAGTAAGGCAAGCGTCATCATGGACAAGTTCTCCGGACGCTCCAAGGGTTTTGGTTTTGTCGAAATGTCAAACAACGAAGAAGCGAAACAGGCCATTTCGTCTCTGAACGAGAGCCGGATTGGCTCCAGAAACGTGAAGGTCAATGAGGCAAAACCTCGCGAAGAGCGTTCTTCGTCAAGGTACTAAGCCATTGAGGTTTCGACGGATTCCCGTTGAAGCATCCTTATAGCCGATCTATCGACGGTGATGATACAGTAATTTGTTCATCACCGTCGTTTTTTTTCTACCTTCCCTGCTTAAAATTTCCACACCGATACATTGTCATAACTTTACTCCCCATCGCTTTCTTTTTTCGATGATTGCGATAGTTGCTGAGTGTCGGGCGTCGAAAGAGTCGGTACAGGTTTCTGAAGTTCCGCGACTTTGGCTTTGTGCTGGCTGACTTCATTTTCAAGCGCATCGATGCGTTTGCGCTGACTCGATGATTTGAAGGTTTTCTTGAGCAGAGACGGAGCAAGCACAAGCAGTCCAATCAGCACGCCGATTGCAAGCGTCGCCAACAAAACGAGCGAGAGTGAGCCGGTGATTGTCCAGCTAAAAAAAGATATGGTGACAAGCATCGAATTCTGCAACGCAAACACCACAGCCAGAACCGCAATCACAAGTGCGATAATCAAATAGAGTGTTGCCATGGTCTAGCAGGAATTTGGTTTTGATGTGTTTTCAGAGATAATATAATCAGTGATGCTTTGTGGTTATACAGGCAAAATAAATCTGCGCTTCATGCTTCCCAGCCTTCACGATCCGCTGCCTGTTCAAGAAAATCAAGCACCTCCATTTCATGAGCATCCGACTTGAGCAACTCCGACTGACGACGGCACTCCATCGCGAATCCGGGCCGCCACGTATCCGGTACCCAAATCTGCACCGGCCTCAATCCGCTCTGTCGAAGCTTGTCTTTGTGGCGCTTGAGCCTTTCAGTGACGATTTTCATGACCTGTTTTCATAATTTATATCTCACTCGCAATTTGAGCTATAGTTAAGGTCAAGACGCTCTCCAAATAACTTCTTATATTTTTTTCTTTTGAATCAACATCCTTATCAATTGATATAACATGAGGTTTTATATCTAGCGGCAATACTGTATTGATTCGGTCTTCTGTATCTTTCACCTCAGAATCAGCACTTAAATACTCCAAAAACGCCCCAATCGCGACTGTGTATTCGCCATACCCGTAATGATGTATCGTAACTCCTAATTGATATATTTTTTCTGTGGACAACTCGATCCTAAACGTTATCCATGCCTTAGGCATACCTCTGTTAAAATAGTAATTATGCTTGTTTGCGTATTTAATAATCTGCCCAAAATAAAAGTGTGATTTTGATGTATCATCAGGCCCACAAGGATGAACAAATATCTTCACATCACCATTCAATCTTTCTTTTAACGAAGCTGACGCTTCATTTAAATAAGACTCACAATATTTAAATACTTTGTTTCTATTCTCATTCAATATGGCGACTTTTTCTGCTGACCTCCTTTCATGCCAAGAAGTAATTTTGCTAGAAAAGATATTTGTCACCTCATCGAGTGAAGTGCTTGAAACATCTTTAATATTCAAGGCTTTTTCTATATTCCTTTTTTGAATCTCAATAAAATAATCTACCAATCCTTGTGGCTCTCCATTATCAGCACGCTCTAATGCATTTATATATTTTTCTTTTGCTTCTTCTCGTAGTACCGTGAATGGGAAAAATCCTTCTTTGATTAAAATCAAGCTGGACAAAAGCCTGGCAACCCTGCCATTACCATCTTGAAAAGGATGGATTGTCGTAAACGCATGATGAAACCATGTAGCGTTAATAATTGGGTGTATCTTATTCTGTACAGATTCATTATAGATATGAATCAAATTATCCATCTCGGAATCAACTTGCTCGGGAGGGCAATACATAATCACTGTTCCGTCATCTCTTGTAGGGTTATTTTCCCTTGTTTTGAATCTTCCACGAATCAAGCTGATTTTTGTTTTATTCCCGAATTGGTCACGACCTTCTGCGCATTCTTGATGTTGGGTAACAAGAGAATGTAGTTCTTTTATAAAACTTACTGTGAGTGACCTGTTTTGCTTTACAACATTAAAGACAAAATCAACCGCATCCAAATGATCTTTTAAATGACTTATTAACTTCGGAATCGGAATATCTGTATCTCCATGACTTATGTACGATTGTACGAAACCTTCATTAATAAAAGTTTCAGTAATCCCCTTTTTCAAATCGTACATTCGCTCGACTATTCCCGTCTCAATAGCGTGCTCTCTTTTTAATTTCGCGATAAACGCTTCATAGTCAGCAGAATTATCTTGAAGAATCTTGCTTCGTTCAAACCATGAAGATGATATATCATCAATCAAGGAGGTATCACATTTTTCCCATGAATCAGAAAACTCTATATGCCTCCACAGATATTTTTTTTTTCTTTCATTGCCCTATTTTTTACGCTTTTAAATTATTTATAAATCAATATAATTACGTCCAACAACTTGTCTGAATTCTACTATTGCTACTTACTCTTCATTTTCTAAAAAAACCAAAAAAAACTCACAATTGTTCCGAATGAGAACCCCCTCCCCTGCAACCATTTCTTAAACGACGCCAGACTCTCGCCAGAACGCTTCCCCGCAAGTAGCCCTTCCACGCTGATGTCTTCATCCAGATCGGGCCAGTGGATTCCGTGGCCTTTGCCAATCAGCCTCCAGTTTGCCCGCTCTTCAGATCGGCCATGTTCCAGACGCGGGAACCAGCCCAAAGGGACAGTGATTGTGCGGCCATCGCTCAAATCGACGGTAAGAGCATCATCAGTAACGTGAACGTCCTGAGCGTAGGGATATTCGATTTCAACAGCCAAAGTATTCATTCCATGCCTCCATGAAGGATTCCTGTTGCTTTTCAATTATACCGCGAATCTCTTTCAATTCAAAGCGGCTGAAGCCAACGCTGTTCTGGTAACGGATCGGATCGAGCCAGAACTTTGCAAGCTTGTCGTCTCGCTCCACATGGATGTTATTTGTTTACCAACTTTTCCCTCAAACCGCTTCTCCGCTCCGTTCGTCGCTTCACCGCAGCGCTGAAAATGGCATCGTCGCTCCACAACGTCACCGATTGCCTCGCTCTCGTGATCCCCGTATAAATCAGCTCCCTCGTCAGCAAAATAGTATCCTCCGGCGGCAAAACCATCAGCACCCTGTCGAACTCCGAACCCTGGCTTTTGTGCACCGTCATCGCGAACGCGGTTTCGTGCCTGGGCAGAAACTCCGGGGGGATGGCTCGGACGGTTCCGTCGGGGGCGGCGAAGAAGGCTCTCAGGTGGCCGGATTCCGGGTCGGGGAGTATGATGCCGGTGTCGCCGTTGAAGAGTTTGTGGATGTAGTCGTTTTCGGTGACGAGCACGGGGCGGCCTCGGTAGAACTGTGTGTCGAGGCGGATGAGCGCGGCTTCGTGGAGCAACGATTCGGCGGCGTGGTTCATGCCGGTGGCTCCCCACGGGCCTTCGCGCAGGGCGGTGAGGATGCGGAAGCGGTCGAAGCGGCGCAGCGCTTCGGCGGGCGTTCCGGCTTCGAGGTACGCGCGGAAGCCGTCGAGCACCGGAGCCTTGAGGCGCTTTTTCAGCGTTTCTCGCGTCGGGGTCGCTTCGAGCGCGATGGCGCTGCTGCCGGAGTCGGCGAGCAATCGGAGTGCTTCGCGGTCGCATCCAGCGTTCACGGCGCGGCTGAGGGCGGCGATGCCGGAGCCGTCGCCGAAGCGGTAGTTGCGGTCGAGCACGGTGACGCATCCGGCGATGGACGAGCCGGGCGATTCGGCGGCGCGGCAGATGTCGCCGAGCACGGCTCCGGCTTCGACCGAGGCGAGCTGGTCGCGGTCGCCGATGAGGATGAGCCGGGCTTGCGGCGGGAGAGCCGTGACGAGGGCGGTCATGAGCGGCAGATCGACCATCGAGGCCTCGTCAACGATCACCGCGTCGCAGGGCAGCGGGGTGCGCTCATTGTGGCGGAAGCTGGTCGAGCCGGGCAGTGTGCCGAGCAGGCGGTGAATCGTCGTGACCTGGCCGGGCACGGCGCGTTTGACCTCGTCCGGGCACGGCAGCGTTTCCCGGAGCAAGGCGATGGACGCGGCGAGGCGGGCGGCGGCTTTGCCGGTGGGCGCGGCCAGGGCAATGCGCATCCGTTCACCACCGGTCTGTTCGAGCATGAGGCCGAGGATGCGCACGACGGTGGTGGTTTTGCCGGTGCCGGGACCGCCGGAGATGACCGAAAAGCGCCGCCGGAGCGCCGTCAGCGCGGCCTGTCGCTGGCGATCCTGTGCGTTTACGGGCGGAGCGAAGTAGCGGTCGAGCTGCCCGGCAAGCGCGGCTTCGTCGAGGCCACCGCCCTCCGATGCGGCGCGGGCGCGAATGGCGTCGGCCAGCAGCGCCTCGTAGCGGAAGTAGCGGTAGAGGTAGAGCCGTCCGGCGGCGTCGAGAATCAGCGGGCGGTGCTCCCCCGGCCTGCCGAGCGTTGGCAGCGAGCGGAGCGCCGCGAAGAGGCAGGCAGCGTCAGGCAGGCGCAACGATTCGTCGTTTCCGGCAGTCCGAACGAGCTGCCCGGCGATCTCCTCCAGATCGAGGCAGACGTGCCCCTGCCCCACCGCCTGGCTGAGCAGCGAAACGACCGTGCGCACCACGCCCGATTCATCCTTCGCGCCACGGCAAAGGAAAGCCGCCGCCTGCCGGTCAATCGGCCGTTCGATGAAGTCGATCATGGGTTTCTCGAAAAATTTGTTCCGCGATCCGATTGCTGCCCAAACGATCCGCTGATGGCGGGTTGTCCCGAAAGCATAATATTCTCCTTGAATAACGACGAATCGTCATCGCGAGTCCCGACCTGTCGGGACGTGGCGATCCATCTTTGCTGACTCCGCCGATTCTGTATCGATTGCCACGTCGGTGCGCTCTTTTCCATGAAAATCAATGGGTCCCTAAGAGGACGGCCACAAGAGCCGTCCCTACAAGAGAATGGAAGGTTTGTACCAGGATAATCATGTTCGTGGCTTGTAATGACTGCACTTGCGCAAGACTTCTGGTTGAATTCCCACTCATCGTTCCCCCTCCTCTGTTCCGGTTTCGACAAGCAACTCGCCCAATTCGCGGATCAGCGCTTCCGGCGGGAGGTCGCGGTAGAGGCCGAACTCTTCGCCGCGTTCGGCGCTGACGCCGCGCAGAAAGACGTAGATCGCGCCGCCGAAGTGCGTGTCGTAGCGGTAGCCCGGTACGCGCAGCGCGAGGTAACGGTCGAGCGCCACGGTGTAGAGCAGGTATTGCAGCCGGTAGAGGTTCTCCTGCATCGCCCGGTCGAGCCGCTCGCGGCGGTACTCTTCGACCGAATTGCCGAGGTGGTTCGATTTCCAGTCGAGCAGCCAGAATCGCCCCTGCGCCTCGAATACCATGTCCATGAAACCCATCAGCATTCCCTTGACCGGCGCGAAGTCGAGCGCCTGCAATGCGGCGGCAGGATCTGTGCCGGACGGGATAACGCCATGTTTCACAAGCACTTCAGCAAGCCGGGGCGAAGTAATGTGCCTGAGCGGGAAGAAAAACTCCAGCTCGGTGAACCACGTACGCGGCTTCAGGCCGCCGAGGGTGAACGGGCCGTCCGGCGATGAAAGCGGCGTCGAGAGCACCTGTCGAACCATGCTGGCAAGAGCGGGTTGCCACTCCTCGTCGAAACCGTACTTGCCGAGCGCCGTCGCGCAAGCCTCATCGATGGCACTGCCGGTCGCCGAGGCGAAGTCGAGCGTCTCGAAGATCGAGTGCATGAGAATACCCGCTCCGGCCCCTTTCGGGAAGGCGAAGATGCTTCGATCCCCGTCGGGCAGCGCGACCGGCGCAGCGGCGGGTTCCGGCAGGTTTTCGTCGCGATCTGGCAGCTCGAAGGTCATGTGCTTGAGACGGCTGAGAGTGGTGAAACTCGCGACGCGCCAGTCGGTGTCGAGAGTCGCCTTGAACTCCCGGAGCACGAGCGGCGAGCGTTCGGTCGCGACGGGACGGACAACGGGCGTGCGGAGATCGTCACCAAGAGATAGGCGCTTGAGCTGAATCGCACCATCCGAAACTTCAGACAGCGCCTGAAGCTTGAGCGCCATCGCGGCGGCGGCGAGTCCCGAAAGCTCGCGCTGCGCCTCGCCGACCGGATGGGAACTCTGCCGGGCCTCATCCGAGGCGTAGAGCAGGTACGAGGCGGGCGTGAGTTGCGGCGTGCGACCGGAGCTGCGGCCATCGACGACGCGGGCGGTGAAGAAGATGCAGCGCCGTTCGGCCCTCGTCAGAGCGACATAGAAGAGGCGCAGGTTTTCGGCGAGCGTCTCGCGAGCGGCGGCAGTTCGATGCGCGTTGATCGTCCGCGACCCGAAATCCCTGACCATGCGGCCCCGCTCGTCGTGACAGAGCACCGCCTCGCCGTTGCCGTTGCCGCCGCCTAACTGGAAGGGGCAGAAGACCACCGGGTACTGCAACCCCTTGCTGACGTGCGCGGTGACGATTTTGACCGCCGGTTCGTCGCTTTCGAGGCGAATCTGGTACTCCTCGCCAGGTTCCTGCGCCACGACCCGCTCGCTGAACCACGCCACAAGGCTCTCCATGCCAAGCCCACGCGCATGCGCCTCGCGGTGCAGCAGCTCGAAGCAGTGCAGCAGGTTGGTCAGCGCCCGCTCGCCGGATGATCCTGCCAGAGCCAGCAGCCGCTCGCGCACGGCCTCGCGGCGCATCAGCTCGCGGGCCATCACCATGAAGCCGCGCTCCTGCCAGAGCCGGTGATACTCCCGGAACTCTTGCAACCGTGCGGCCCAGCCGTTTTCGTCGGCGTTCAGTCGTGCAATGTCGCTGCCGTTCAGCCCGAAGAGCGGCGTCACCAGCGCGGCGCGGACGAGCGGCTCGCGCCCCGGATCGGCGAGCGCCGTGACGAGGATGCGCACCTCCTCGGCTTCGATGGAGGCAAACACGCTCTCGTCGCTGCGCATCACCGAGACGATACCCGACTTGCGAAGCGCCGCATGCATCATGCGGGCCTGCCGGTGAGTTCTCACGATGATGGCGATGCCGCCCGCCGCAGTGCCGCCGCTGATCGTTTCGGCCACCATCGAGGCGCACGCCTCCGCCGCGAAACTCGCAGCGTCGCCGCTCTTCAGGCTGCCGTCGCCGTCGCTCGCTTCGAGCAGGCAGATTTCGAGCGGCGGTTCGATGGATGCCGTTCCATCAGTATCAGAGCGGCCCGCCACGAGCGGTGGCGAGGGGATGTCGTCGATGATGAAGGGCTGGCGAGCCTCTTCGAAAAGGCGATTGAAGCCGTCGAGCAGCTTAGGCGTCGAGCGCCAGTTCGCGTTGAGCGTAAAGCGCCGCTCCTGGCCAACGTCACTCGCCGCTTGCAGATAGGCGAAAATATCCGCTCCACGGAAGCTGTAGATCGCCTGTTTGGGATCGCCGATGAGAAAGAGCGGCGCGTCCGACCCGGCGTAGATGCGCCGGAAGATGTCGTACTGCACCGGATCGGTGTCCTGAAACTCGTCGATCAGCGCCGCCTTGTAGCGATTGCGGAGCGCTTCGGCAAGCGCGGCGGCTTCAGAGCCGTCCGCGAGCGAGTGGTAGAGATCGGCAAGCAGATCGTCGAAAAAGCGGATGTTCCCCTCTTTCTTGCGCTCCGGCAAGCGGTTGCGGTAAAACGTAACAAGCTCGGATTTGAGCGCAAGCAAGCGCTCATCCGCAAACGATTGCAAGCGTTCGCAAGCGTCGAAAAACGGATGCGAGGGCGGAGTGCCGGAGTTTTTCGTGCCGACTGCGATACCGGATGTTGACATCTTCTCGAAGCCATCGAAAAGACCGAAGGGATTACCGCCCGCCACGAACGCTTCCATCGATTCGAGCAGCGACCCGACTTTATCATCACGATACCATTTCTCAGACCGGCTCAGCGCCTTGCTCGTCCGTAAAAGCTCTGAAAGCGCCTCGCGCTCCTCATGCCAGATGCGACAAATCTCGTCAAACGCCGCTTGCGCCTCATCCTCGATGCGGGCGACCTCAGCTTCTCCATAAGCGGGAATTACTTCGTCACGCTCAGAAAGCTGTAACGAGTTCAGGAAGTTTTTGAGCGCATCCGGTGACCATTTTTTCAGCAAAGCGTAATCGAGCAGCCGGTTGGCGTCGCCGAAAAAGCGCTCCCGCCAAAAGTCGTCGATCACCTGCCCTGCAAGCGCCGACTGGTCAGTCACGAGTTCGGTATCGTACAGCGCTCCGCTCTCGAAGGCGTGATCCTGCAACGCCCGCAGGCAGAAGCCGTGGATCGTGAAGATCGAGGCCATATCGAACTCCGCCAGCGCGGCTTCGAGCAGCACGGCGGCGTGTTCCGTCGCTCCGGCTTCTGCTGTTCTTTCGAGAAGTTTGACGAGGAACTCGTCCTCGGTCTCCTCGCCACGCATGACGTCAAGCGCTTCACGAATACGTCGGCGTATTCGCGAGCGAAGCTCCTGCGTGGCCGCTTCGGTGAAGGTGACGACGAGAATCTCTTCGGGGCGGAGTTCCTTTTCGACGAGCAGCCGCAGATAGAGCGATGCAATAGCCCAGGTCTTGCCCGTGCCCGCGCTCGCCTCGATGAGGTTCATGCCCGAGAGCGGCACGGCGATGTGGTCGAGGATGCGGATGGTCATGGGCGGCGCGTCGGGAGGTGGCGGGAGTGCCAACAGTGATCGTTGCCCCGACCTTCAAGCCGGGGATCAGGAATACCACATAAGAAACCGGGCTTTAGCCCAATCGTTTTCAAGACATTGATGGCGACGAATTGCGTCCGAAGTAATGACAGAAGAAATTGGGCTAAAGCCCTGATTTTTATATTTGCTGCCCTATCCCCGGACTGAAGTCCGGGGCAATTGAACGGCAACGCATCGAATGAAAAAGCAGGCTGCTTAAACAAAATGTCAGCTCGAAAGTTCCGCCATAAAAGATATTGTCGTGCACTCATCCTTTCCCTCCGTGCTCGATCATCGGTTGCAGTAACGATTCGGCGATGGCGGCGAAACGCTCGCCGAAAGGCGGCTTCTCGCCGAAGCAGCGGCGAATGGCCGGGTCGCTCCCCTCGCCTTCGCGCCCACCGAAGCCGTCGAGCCATTCGCCCAACGCGGCTTTGCGCCGCTCCTCCTCCGACTTCCCAGCCTTTTCGGCCCAGGCGAGCGACGAGCGCGGGAACAGAGGCAGCGGCTCCGAAAGCCCTTCGCGATAGAGATCGAGCAGCGCTTCGAGCCGTTCCGATGCGTCTTCGACGGGGCGGTAGCGGATCGAGCGGTCGAGCGTGACGATCAGCGTGTCGCTCGATGCGCCTTCTTCGACGGCGTGGTGCGCCAGATGCAGCAGCCACGAGCGGAGCCGATCCTGCGCCCGCATCCTGGCGCAACGGTACAGAAGCTGCCCCTCCGGCAGCAGATGGTCGAGCTGACCGGTGATGCGGAATCCGCCGATGTCGAGATCGAAGTCGAGCTGGCCGAACGCGCCGCTCCCCTTCAACTCCCGCACCTTCGCGGCGAACTGTTCGACCTCGGCGAGCAACTGCCGGAAAAGCAGCTCGCCATGCGTCGCCGGAGGCAGGAGGCCACGTGACCGGAAGAGCGGCAGCATCGCGCCTCCGTCGCCACCATCGAGCAGCGCTTCGAGCAGCTCCTGACGCATTGCGTAGCGTTCGAGTCCGACGGCTTCGAAAGGCTCGCGCTCTTCGAGCGGTTCCGTCGCGGCTGAGGGTTTCAGGCCGAGCCGACGTTCGAGGAAATACGCCGCCGGATTGGCGAAAAAACGGGCGAGATCGTCGAGCGTCACCGTCCGCTCCTCATCGGCGAAGTCGTCCAGCGGCGACTCGATGAAGGGGCGCTCCGTGACCGAATCGCGCCGTTCAAGCGCTTGAAAGTTGTCCGTCGAGTAGCTGAAAAAACGGGAATCTGGCGTGAAATAGGCCGGATTGAAGCTTTGCAGCTTGTGTCTGACCGTCAGGCTCGACGCAGCATCTTGGCCATCGGGGAACTCGAAGCCCCGGTCAAGGGCGTCGAGCAGTTCGCTCACCAGCACGGAGGGCGGCAGTTCACTGTTGTCGCGGACGCTCTGGCCGACGTAGCTGAGATAGAGCACGTCGCGGGCCGAGAGAATCGATTCGAGGAAGAGGTAGCGGTCGTCGCCGCGCACCGAGCGGTCGCCTTTGCGCGGCTCGCGAAACATCATGTCGAAGCCCGGCGGGCGCTGCTGGCGCGGGAACTTGCCGTCGTTCATGCCGATCATCGCCACCACGCGGAACGGAATGCTGCGCATCGGCAGCATCGCGCAGAAAGTAATGCCGCCGGTCATGAAGCCGAGGCCCATTTCCGCTTTTTCGAGCTTCTCGCGCATCCAGGCGATCATCACCGAAGCCGACACCTCGCCCTCGAAGCGGGAGTGTTTGGCAAGTGACGTAATCTTGTCAATCTCCGACTTGACATGCACCAGCTCGCGTGCGGACTCCTCGTCAGCCTCGATGAAGAGATCGAGCATCCAGAGGAACAGTTCGCGCCACCCGTCGAGCGTACGGGGGCGGTCGAATTTCGACGACAGCGCATCGACCGCATCGACGAAGTCCGCCAGCTTGCCAAGCGTTTCGGCGTCGCCCTCGACATCGAAAGGCTGCACGCCGTCGAACAGTCGCCCCTCGTCTGGCATGGCGTAACCAAGCAGCAAGCGCCCCAGACCGGCCCGCCACGAGTTTTCGCGGAAGGGCGGCAAGCCGAGGCTGCTGCGCGACCGCTCGTCCATGCCCCAGCGGATGCGCGTCTCCGAAATCCAGCGCCGGATCGCGTCGAGCGCCTCGCCATCGAGCCGGAAGCGGCGGCTCACCGGCGGCGACGAGAGCAGGTCGAAGAGCGCGGGCGCGGTCAGTCGGCTGCCGTGCAGCTCCAGCAGCTTGAGCATGGCGGGCGCAATGCCACCCTCATCGAGCATCCGGCGGTCAGCAATGGAGTGCGGCAAGCGCGGCGCGCCATCCCCGGCAGCGCCGAACACCGTGGCGATATAGGGCGCGTAGGTTTCGATCTCAGGCGTCATTACCACGATGTCGCGCGGATCGAGGCCTGGCAACCGTTCCAGCAGATCGAGCAGATTGTCGCGAAGCACCTCTACCTCGCGCAGCGGATTGTGACACGAATGCACCTGCACCGAGCAGTCGTCCGCGTCGGGTGCTGGATGCTTCCCATCATCACCGTCGCCGCGCAGATTGAGCATATCGGACTGCAAGGCGCGAAGCAGCGTATCAGTGCCGGGGTCGTCATACAGGTCATACTCGTCCTCGACCTCGCCCACGTCGAGCAGCAGTTCGGCGAACTCGCGACCGCTTTTGCCGAGCGAGGCGAGCAGCGGATTACCCTCGGTGCTCAGCGCCCGCTCGCTCTCGCTCATGCGGAAAAGCCGCCGCCGGGAGACGATGTCCGTCCAGTACTCCTGCGTCGGACTCAGGAGGAACAGGTTCACCGGAATCCGTGCGGCCAGCGCCTGGAGCATCTCGACGTGATATGGCGGCATGTAAGAGACGCCAAAGAGCGAAATACCCGTCGGGAAATCCGGTGGCAGCGTCGCTTTTTTTATCTTCTGGATGAACTCCGCCCTGAGTTGACCGCGATGCTTCCCCAAACTCTCCGCGACCAGTGCCCGCCACAGCTCCGGCTGCCAGTCGCGAGCGCCGTCATCCCGCCCCGCCTCCCAAGCGGCGAGCAGGTCGGAGCGAAAAAGCGTGTACTGATCGAAGGTATCGGCGATCCGGTCGCAAAGCTGGAAGAGCTTCAGGCCGTCACGGTCGCCATCGAGGTAGCCTCGCAGCGGCGCGAACGATGCGCGGTCGAGCAGCTCCGGCAGAAGGCGCATGAGGCTCCAGCTCATCGTCTCCTTCGAAAAGCTCTCGCCATCCGCATTGTCCGACAGCTCCAGCCACTCGAAAAGCTTTTGCAGCAGCGCGTTCGGAAAAGGATACTCCGCCCCTGCCCAGACGCCGAACCGTGCGGCAAGCCGCATCGACAGCCACCGCTGCATCCCCCGGCTCTGCACGACGATCCACTCCTTCACGAAGGGCGAATCAAGCGGCCTCGTGGATACCGTTTCGCCAAACGCCAAAACCAGCTCCTCCAGCCGGTTGCCCGTGTACATCTCAAGCATGGCGAGTTGCGTTTTGGGTTATGACGTGCAGCAAATGGAGCATGGGTGTTTTTTGTTTATAGTAATGAATTTATCACTGCATCGGCAAGCGCGGACGTTATGGACGAAGTGGACAATGGGTGCCGGGTGAGGGCCGTTCATTATCCATTATCCATTGTCAATTCTCCATTATCAATTCCCTGAATTCGTTACATTGAATACAAGAGCAAACCTGACTCACTTTCAAACCGAACTATAAAACCACTATGGACGCGAAAACCACCATTCTCGAAGTGCTGAAAAATGAGGGCGAACCGATGAGCGCCGGCCAGATAGCCGAAAAGAGCGGCCTTGACCGCAAAGAGGTGGACAAGGCGATGAAAAGCCTCAAGGATGAGGAGCTGATCGTCTCGCCGAAGCGCTGCTACTGGACGCCAAAAGCGTAACACGGAGACCGGATACCGGCAAAAAATTTCTCGGGGATACATTCACAACCATCTACAAACCATTATGCTGCAATCAGAACGCGCCCATCAACCGCTCTCCGAAGAGGAGCTGAACATGCTCGAAGCGTTCCTCGCCTCCGCGGACTCTCCCGAGGAGTGCATGAACTCACTCGAAATGATCGACGGCTACCTGACGGCCATTGTTATCGGGCCGGAGGTTGTCCCCGAGCACCGGTGGATCAAGTACATGCTCGATCCCGAAAACCTGCGTGAAACGCTCTTCAACTCGCCCGAAGATGAAGCGTCGATCACCGATCTGCTGAACCGGCACGTTCTGGCCATCGATGCCCAGTTCGAGAACGATCCGGAAGCGTTCCTGCCGATCTATGAGATGTTCAGCTACTCTGAAGAGGAGGAGCGCCAGATCGCCATCGAGGAGTGGGCGCTCGGCTTCATTCTCGGCATGGAGCTGTGCCACGAGGCATGGCAGCCACTCTTCGCCAACGAATCCACGGCCATGCTCGCCGGGCCGCTCTTCGTGCTCGGCAAGGTGACAGACGATTTCGACACCATGACGCAGGAACAGAAAGATCAGATGATCGACATGCTCGACGAATCGATCATCGGCATCTACGCCTTCTGGCAGCAACAGGCAGCGGAAGAGGAAAATGAAGGGTAAAAGTACGCTATAGCGTTTTTCTTACAGGACTTATACGACCTATAAGATAAGACCTATAGGTAAAGCAAGATTTCACCGCAGCGTTTACAAAAAAAAGCCGGACTTGTAACAGCCCGGCTTTTTTTGAAATTGCCTTACCTCAACATTCACAATTCATCATTCTTCATTACCTCGGCGGCATTGGCCTGCCATCATCGTTACGTCCGGGGCCATCCCAGCGATCTGGTCTCCTTTCGTCGCGGCGATCGTCCCTGCGGTTATCGCGCCAGTCACCTCTTCCGTCACGGCGCCAGTCGCGGTCGTAACGGTCGCGATGCATGCGGTACTCGTTATCCCTGAAGCGGCGAATCTGATCGATCCGGTAACGACGGAGTCTCGGCGGCAGCTCACGGTAACGCACCGTGCGCCAGGGACCATCGTACCGTGCTGAACGATACCAGCCTCCATTATCGTACAGATAATAGTCATTGCCATACAGAACGATATCGTAGGGTGCGCCGTACGAGACCGAAAATCCCGGCGTCGCCAGTTGGATGAATGACGGGGGCCTGTCGATGACGAATGCCCTTCTCGTACCGACGCCAAGATTGACATTCACTTCAGCCAGCGCATCGACCGCTGGACTTGACATCAGCATACCGGCAACACCGGCCAGCATCAAGATTTTGCGTTTCATCGTTATCTCCTTTTAGTTCATTACTTTCCTGACAAGCTTAAGGCGGTAATGATGAATCCGTTGCCGGCCAGGGCCTCATCAGAACTACCTGCTTCTGTTTGTTCTGACGACAGTTATGAACAGATTCCTGCGCACAAAAATTCAGATTGAAGAAAAAATCCCTCAACCGCAATCCATAATTTGTATGAATACCGATGAACGGAACCAGCTCGAAGCTCGCTATCGGCCAACGGTTGAAGCGCTTGTCGAGCGCTGGGCCATCGGCAAGCCGCCAAATCCCTCGCCTGCCGCGACCTCCAGCAAACCGAGCGGTTACTTCCGCCTCACGAACTGGCTGCTCGACTATCTGGTGGCGAATGGAGAGTTTCCGAAAGGCGTCCACATGATGCCGGAAGGACGCGACCGCTTCGGCGAACTGGAACCTTCGTTTCCGGTCGATTTCGATCCGCTGACCGTCGATACGCCGCTGCCATGACGTAATCGCTTACAGCGCTTCAATGGCGTCGTTCAGGAACCCGACCATCGGCATGACCGAGCGCAGGCACGAGGCAAGTTGATCCGTGAAGTCGCTGGACAGTACCTCCCCGTCGCTAAAGAAGCGCTGGGTGTAGTAGCCCTTGAACTTGAGGTAATGAATCGCAGGATTTGAGTCCTCATACCCTTTCGGGGGACGTTTGGTCGCGCCCGACGGCACCACGCCTCCGGGGAAAGCGGCGAGCAGGTCGGGATCGGTCACGACGGCGCTCCACTCGTCGAAGCGGGTGTCGATGGCCTGGCGGGTTTTGGCGAGCACCGGCGCTTCGGGCATGTAGAGGCCTCCGCCCGCAAACGATGCGCCCGGCTCCAGATGCAGGTAATAACCCGCCAGCGGCCCTTTCCTCCCGCCAGCGCTGACGTAAGCGAACAGGCCGGTTTTGTAGGGAGTCTTGTCTTTCGAGAAGCGCACATCCCGGTAGATGCGCATGATGCACGATTTCGGATCGGGCCGCAACTCGGCGATGGCCGGGTCGAACCGGGCAATCGACTGCAAGAGCGTGGCGACGACGCCAAAAAAGTCGCCAAATGCGGTTTCGTAATCGTTTTTATGAGCCAGGAACCACTCCCGGTTGTTGTTCGACTTGAGCGCCGAGAGGAAGTCGAGGGTGTTTTTGGTAATCATCCCGTGGGTCTCCATGAGGTATTGATAAATGATTACATAGAGTCCAACAAAATCCGCGGCTTAACGGGTAAAGCGGCGTGCCGTGGCGACAAGCAAAATTGCGCCGCCGATATGAAGTATTCTGGAAGGAAGCTCCAGCAGAATTACCGGAGAAATAGGATTAAACAGTATTGCAATAACAGCGTAAACGACAGCGAGCGCGGTCATAGGGCCGATGGGCTCGAAATTACGGAATGCCCCCCATCCGAATGTACCGAACGCAATCATGTTGATGACTTCCCTGTAACTTTCCTGAACCGGAAAGAGACCTGTCAACAGAATCACCGCAGTGGCATAGACAATAAATACCGGCATGTGAACTCCCATTCAGAACATTGAGTGCGCACCAAGCTCCTGACCGGCAAGCCCCTTTTCGAGTGCCTGCCTGTAGAAATCGTGCAGGGTGTCGGAGCCGTACGAGGGGGTGGCGTCGGCGTCGTAGCGCTTTTTTACCGGATCCCAGACCAGCATCGACTCCGAGCAGTAGTACTTGCCGATTCGGGCGAACTCCGCTTTTTCGGCAAATGACGGAAGTACTTTCGACAGCAGCGTCAGTACTGGAATAATAATGTCGAACATCTGGATCGGCATCTTCTTGAGCTTCGGCTCGCGGCCAAGCAGCTCGAAAAGCATGAGCGCCTGGTCGAGGTTGGTCACCGCCTCCCCCGGCCCGCCGATGGGCAGAATTTTGTTCTGCTTCGCCGGATCTTCGAGGCAATCGGCGATGAAGCGAGCCAGATCGGCCTCGCTAATCGGCTTGCAGGCCGTCAGTTTGCCGTCGCCGAACATGACGTACGGCTTGCCGTTTTTCACCTTCTCAATCTGTCCGGCAATCGACTTGAAGAAAGCGGTCGGACGGACAATCGACCAGGTCACGCCAGACTCCCGTAACTCCTTCTCGAACTTGAGCTTGGCCCGCTGGAACTCCAGCATCGGCTTCTGTACACAGATTGCCGAGAGCAGCACGAACTGGCTGATACCGGCGGAGATGCCCGCGTCGAGCGCGTTGCGGGTCGCCTGATAATCGATGTTCCACGAATCCCTGATGCCGCCGTTGCGCGAGGTAAGGCACGAAACTACGGCATCGAAGTGCTCTTCCCTGATCCCATCCCGCAACAATGACGCCATGTCGGATACGTCACCGAAGCGTACTTCAGATCCCTTGAGCTGCCGACGGGTCTCCTCCTCGCTCGTCGAAGCGTTCACGCCAGATCGCGGGCGAGCGAAACTGACCACATCATAGCCTCTCGAAACCAGTTCACGGGTGACAAACTTGCCGATGTAACCGGTCGCACCGACCACGAACACTCGCTTTTTCTGGATGCCGGATCGGGTTTCTGCCGGTGAAGTCGAAGGTGCCATAGTCGGAAATCAGTGAATTGGGGCCGAAGCCATGAGTAGCCGTTCAGAACGAGTATAAGGCTAAAATCATGATTTTGAAACTCATGCGGCACAGTTCGCTTTTTGCCGAACCATTTTGATAATATTGTTCTGTGCTTTATTTTTTAAAGAACTCTATATCAATCATTCAAAGCTGAGAGAAACCTTGCATATGTTCAATCGGCGAGAGTACCTTTTCAGGTAGACAAATTTCACCACAATCGAAACTCACCATGTCAAAGATTCCGGGATATACCATCAGAAGCATGAACCGTCAGGAGATCGACCTGGCTGTTGAATGGGCCGCCGCCGAAGGGTGGAATCCCGGTCTGGAAGACGCCGAGTGCTTCTATCGCGCTGACCCGGATGGATTTCTCGTCGGGTTGATGGACGGCGAGCCGGTCGCCTGTATTTCGGTCGTCCGGTACGGAGAGTCGTTCGGATTTCTGGGATTTTACATCGTGAAGCCGGAATATCGCGGACGGGGGCTGGGTCTGGAGCTGTGGAAGGCCGGACTGCAACGCCTCGAAGGTCGGGTGGTGGGCCTCGACGGCGTGGTGGCGCAACAGGAGAACTACCGGAAATCGGGCTTCACGCTCGCCTACCGGAACATCCGGTATATGGGTGTGGCAAGCGGAAGCCGCAATATTCAGGAAACGGTTCCCCTCTCGTCGATTCCTTTCGAAGAGGTGGCCGCCTATGATCAGGCGTTTTTCCCGGACGACCGGCAAGATTTCCTCCACTGCTGGTCGAGCCGCCAGGGAAGCCGTGCTTTCGGCATACAAGAGAACGGCACTCTGGTGGGCTACGGTCTCATCCGTCCCTGCCGCAACGGCTTCAAGATCGGCCCGCTCTTCGCCGACCGCGCCGAACTGGCTGAGACGCTGTTCCGCACGCTCGAAAGCTCCGTGCCGGAAGGCTCTCCGATCTTCCTCGACATACCGGAGGTCAACCCGGCGGCGCTCGAACTGGTTCAGCGGCACAAGATGAGCGTGGTTTTCGAAACCGCACGCATGTACAAAGGGGCTGCGCCTCAACTTCCCGTGGAACGAATTTATGGCGTTACCACATTCGAACTCGGATAATATACGCTTACTGAGACTGCAATGTGGGTTTATTGGAAATGTGTTAACGATTATTAAATTCGAGGGCTATATACGCCAGCTTATACGCTGCAACGAAAAATCAGACAAACCATGCACCACAGTATCACGTCACTGAGACACCTCGTCATGGCAATTGTTATGTATGGTTTTTTATCTCTCTTTCCTGCGAAAACTTCATGTAGGCCGCAGAACGACAATGGTGCTCCTGCCCAAACACAACAGATCGAAAGGGATCATCAGGGCATTTCGGTCAAGGCGTCTGATCTCGATAACGGCATAACCGGAGTGGTCGGCAAGGTTTACATCAACGCCTCGCGCAAGAACGTCTGGGCGGCCATCACGGATTACAATAACCAGAAGAACTTTGTCCCGAAGCTCATCGACAGTGGTCTGATTTCGGACAACGGATCGGAGCAGGTAATGTTCGAAAAAGGCAAAACCGGCTATTTTTTATTCAGGAAAACCGTTTACATCAAGCTGAGCATCCGCGGCGAATATCTGCAACGTCTGTCATTCCGCCAGATAGAAGGCGACTTCAAGGTATACGAAGGTTACTGGCTGCTCGAACGCGCCCTTGACGGCAAGGGCACCATCCTCACCTTCAAGGCTAAAATCAAGCCGGACTTTTTTGCTCCGGCGATGTTCGTGCGCAAAGTTCAGGAGAACGATCTTCCAATGGTGCTCGCCGCCATGAAAAAACGTGCTGAATCGGCTGAAGCCTCTTCGCCCGTGGATCACACCGCCCAACCGAAACTCTCTTATCCGCCATCCGAAAGCAGTACAAGCTCGAAATAGACTGATTCCTCACAGGAAATTCCTGTTTTAAGTGAAAGTAATCAGTCTGGATCCTCGCACTGCACCGTCACTTTGGCGGCATTCGAGATGGCTTGCCGCTTCAGTTCATCGACATCGCTCCCCTTTTCACCCAACTGAAGCGCCACGCCCATGCGGCGGTACTGGCGCGTCACCGGCTTGCCGAAAATACGAATGTCGCTGCCCGGTTCGGCAAGCGCCGCTTCCAGTCCGGCATACTGCGGATTGAATCCCGCTTTACCGGCGAGGATCACCGCGCTCGATCCGGCGCGTTGCAGCTCGATGCCGGGAATTGGCAGGCCGAGCACCGCACGGGCGTGCAGCTCGAACTCGGAGAGATTCTGCGTTCCGGCGAGCGTCACCATGCCGGTATCGTGCGGTCGCGGCGAGAGTTCCGAGAAAAAAAGCCCGTCGTCGGCAAGGAAAAACTCCACGCCCCAGATGCCCGCGCCGGTCAGGGCCGCCGTGACCTTGCCCGCAATCCGTTGCGCCTCTTCCAGATGCTCCGCGCTGATGAGGCACGGCTGCCAGCTCTCCTGATAGTCCCCCCGCTCCTGCCGGTGGCCGATGGGAGGACAGAAGAGCGTCGGACCATCTTTTTGCGTCACGGTGAGTAGCGTAATTTCGGTATGGAACGCCACGAACGCTTCGACAATTACTTCAGCGATGTCGCCCCGCTTGCCGCTCTGCGAGTAGTTCCACGCCTTTTCGATCTCCGCCTCGCTCCGCACTGTCGATTGCCCCTTGCCCGACGAACTCATCAGCGGCTTGACCACGCAGGGCAGGCCGATCTCGGCGACCGCCGCCCGCAACTCGTCGAGCGAGGCGGCATAGCGATAGCTGGCCGTGCGCAGGCCAAGCTCGCGGGCGGCGAGGTCGCGGATCGCCTTGCGATTCATCGTGAAGTTCGCCGCCCGCGCCGACGGCACGACCTGAATCCCCTGCTTTTCGTACTCGTAAAAACGCTCGGTGCGGATCGCCTCGATCTCCGGCACGATGATGTCAGGCTCATGCAGAGCAACGATGGCGTCGAGCGCCTTGCCGTCGAGCATGTCGATCACCTCTCGCCCGTCGGCCACCTGCTGCGCGGGCGCGTCGTCATAGCTGTCCACGGCGACGACCCGCTGGCCGAGGCGTTTGACGGCGATCACGAACTCCTTCCCAAGCTCCCCGCTGCCCAGCAGCATGATTGTTTTCGGCATGTGCTTTGAATGATTGGCGTTATGGCAAAATCTGTTTTATCGAATGTAAAACTATCGGAGGCGTATCTACAACTTTACGGCGACAACAGACTCCTATTATCGCTCGACGGACGACTCGCCGACGTAATCACGGCCCGAAGCGTTTGCCGAACCGGTCGATCAATCTCTGGAACGCCGCGTGAACCGCCGCCGGATCGGGATTGCCGCGCTTCGACAGCACCCGGCCGCTCTTGTCGTCGATAAACAGATTCGATCCCACCGCGTCGATCTGGCCATAGACCCACTTTTCCGTCGATCCCGTGACGAGTATCCCCCGCCTTGGCTCTGGCATCGCCCTGCCGCACGCGAAGGCCGCGACGATCCGGCGCAGGTCGAGGTGCGAGCGCAACTCCGAGTCGCGGCCCGCCTTCACGCCGGGGCCGACAACAAGCAACGGCACGCGGTAGTTCGAAGCGTTCGCGGCTCCGAAGCGATTGCCGTGATCCGACACGATCACGATCAGGCTTTGCGGCCACGTACCATCGGCCACGAGCCGGTCATACAGTTCGTTGAAGTATTTGTCATAATACGCCAGCGTCGTAAGGCCGGTTTTCGCCCGCCACGCCGTAGTGTGCCCCCAGGCAAGCTCCTGCAGAATAAAGGTTCTCGGATTCGATTTCGCCATAGACGTAATCGCTGGAATGGCCGCACGATCTTCGGTGGCCGACTCCATCCGCCCCGATTCGACCGTCAGCCACTCGCCCCGCGTCGAAAGATCGCGGCGATGCAGGATACTCGTCCAGTCCTTGCGGACGGGCACGAAGGGCTGGGTATCGTAGGTGCTGACGAAGGAGGTACGGAACCCCGACTGCCTGAAATCCCGCACGAGATTCGGCGAATCATTGACCGCATCGTACAGCGTCGTGTCGGTGTAGGAGCGGTACGGCACCTGCTGCGAGGTCAGCATCGCGATCAGGCTGGCGTAAGAGTCGAGGTTGTTAGTGAAGTAATTATCGAAATAGAGCGACTGCTTCACGACCCTGCCGTAAAATCGTGAAGAACGCCCCTGCATGAACTCATTCTCGAACTCCTCCGCCGTCACGCTTTCGAGTACGATCAGGAAAATGTGCGTGGCTTTAGCGTCCATGAAACGCTTCGACTCCCCCGGCATCGGGCTGGACTCGCCGATTTGGCGACGCGGCGCGGGCAGAAGCCTCGGCACGGCGCGAGGCGTGTTCGAGGCGCGGATGGCAAGCTCCTCGTTCAGGCTGCTGAAAACCGGCTGCGGCGAGCGCGGCACGGTGAGCGCCCCGGCGACGAGCAGCAAAGCCCACACGGCGATGGCGAGGCGCGACGCCCATTTGAACGTCGGCGGTAATGGAGGGACGTAGAGTGAAGCGATGGCCGCCATTGCGCTGAGGAGCGCCGGGGCGAGGCGGTCGAAGCCGAGATAGTCGCGTATCAGAATCCCGGCGGAATCGGCGTTGCCCGCGAAGAGGTTGACCGGAAATGAGAGATATTCGCGAAGCATCTGCGGATAGAGCGACAGAAGCACTCCTGAAAGGATGAGGATTGCGACGGTAACGCTTTCGCCCACAGACCGGACGCGGGACGGAAGCAGGCGCAGGCAAAGCCACGACAGCCCGAACAGCGCGGAGAGCACGAGCGTATCGTGCAGCCAGGCAACAAGATGCGGGGCGAGCAGGCGTGGATCGTGCGAGCTGAACGCCGTGAAGAGATGCAGGATGAACTGCACGAATACGAGCACGATGAAGACACGGATGGCGTGCGAGCCTTTGGCGTGAACCTCCGGGAGAGGAGCAGATGTCATGGCATGAGCAGGATGGATTCGGGGGAATCTTCACCTCCATTCAGACGCCAGGTTTGTAAAATCCTTTCGACTTGATCTGGGCAAACCACTCCTGAGCCTTCTCCTTTGCAGTAATTTTCGGCGGCCAGTGGACGAAATTGCCGACGTCGCGCAGGTCGATCCGGCCAAGCGACGGAAAATCGACGCTCCGCGTCTCCCCGAGCTTCCAGGTCGTGGGCTGGCGAACATGGCCATGCTCCGGGTGATCGAACTCCAGCGGCGGAAACAGCTCGTCGAATGAACGCCCCCGCCACTCGGCTTCGGGAAAGGAGATGCACGAGGCCATCGCTTCATCCTGCGGCCTCATCCTGGCGCAGGCAGCGGCGAGCAGCAGCGGACGCCCGAAGACCGAGCCGGTAAACTCCTTCGGCGTCCCGGCAAATCCGGCGGCGACACGCCCGCTGGCGATGCCCATCTCCGGGAGGAAGCGCAACTCGTCGTGCTCCCCCATCCACCGTGCGGCCCGAAGCGCATCGAAAAACGGCTCCTTCGAGCCGAACTTCTTCGAAAAGAGCAGCACGATCGAGCTGTCAAGGAACCGCTCGACCACGCAGAAGCGCTCCGCCGCGAGCGAGTCGCGCATCCAGACGAGGAACATGTTCAGGTAGATCAGAATCTCCGTCGGCGAGAGGTCGAGCGTGAGCCGTGCAAAATCGCGCATTCCGACGTAGAGCACCGTCGCGTCGAGTTCGATGCACTTGAGCGGAAAACAGCCCGCGGCCTCGTCGTCAACCTCCACATCGACCGTCAGCGGCTGCGACAAGAGGAAATCCGCGATGGTGTTGTAACTGTACGGCGTCTTCATGGCTCTGGAACCCCCTCCAGCGTCGCGGCGAGGAACTCCCAGAACATCAGCACCGAGGCGATCTCGACCTTTTCGTCCGGCGAGTGCGGGTGGCGAATGGTCGGGCCGAACGAAATCATGTCGAGCTGCGGACAGGCCGCGCCGATGATGCCGCACTCCAGGCCGGCGTGCACGGCGCGGATCTTCGGCGTTTTGCCGTAGCGGGCGCGATAGATGTCGCTCATGCATTTGAGAATCGGCGAGTCGGGATTCGGCTTCCACCCCGGATAGCCATGCTCGAACACGGCCACCGTTCCGGCCTGTTCGGCGACGCTTCCGATCATCCCGGCAAGCTCCTGCATCCCCTCGTCCGATGCGCTCCGCAGCAGGCACTCGACGCTCACGGCGCTGCAATCCGAATGCACGCGGGCGAGATTGTTGGAGGTCTCGACCAGCCCCGCCATCCCGGCGCTCATGCGATGCACGCCGTTCGGACAGACCGCGACCGCTTCGAGCAGCCGTTGCGTCACGGCGTCGTCAATCACCGTCGCCGGAAGCGCGGCCTCCACCGCCTCGACGCGAAGCCCCGGATCGGCCCCGGCCAGCTCGCCGCCGATGGTCGAGGCGAGCGCCTGAAGCTCATCGAGAAACGCTACTTTTCCGGCGGAGGGCACAGCACAGAGTGCCGACGATTCACGCGGTATAGCGTTGCGCAGGCTGCCGCCGTCGATGGAGGACAGCAACAGCCCGTGGCGCTCACGACCCATCTGCAAAAGCCGGTTCATGATCTTGTTGGCGTTGCCCCGGCCAAGATCGATGTCGAGACCGCTATGCCCGCCACGCAGACCCGAGACGCGGATTTGGAGCGCTTGATAACCGGGCGGAAGCGGAACGGAGGTATAGTCGAAGCGCATAGTGACGTCAAGTCCGCCCGCGCATCCGATGAACAGCTCACCCTCATCCTCGGAGTCGAGGTTCAAGAGGATTTCGCCGTTGAGCACTCCCGGCTTCAACCCCAGCGCCCCGGTCATGCCCGCCTCCTCGTTAGCCGTGAAAAGTGCTTCGAGCGGCCCGTAGTGAAGCGTGTCCGATTCGAGTACGCCGAGCGCCGCCGCCACGCCGATGCCGTTGTCCGCCCCCAGCGTAGTGCCCCGCGCCCGCACCCACTCGCCGTCGATCACGGCGTCGATCGGATCCGTCGCGAAATCGTGCTCCGTCCCGGCATTCTTCTGCGGCACCATATCGAGATGCGCCTGCAACACCACTCCCCTGCGCGACTCCATCCCCGGCGTCGCGGACTTGCGGACGATCACGTTGCCCGCCTCATCGACCAGCCACTCCAGCCCGAGACTCTTTGCAAAACTGACGATATAGATCCGAACCGCCTCCTCATGGCCCGAAGGGCGCGGAATCTGCGTCAGGCGATAAAAATGGCTCCAAAGGCTTTTCGGCTCAAGCGAGAGAATAGAGTTACTCATAATTGCGTTGATCAGTTCGGGTTACTATGCAAATATGCAAAAACTTTGCTTTGTTAAGTTCTTTGTAGCAAAACAACACAAGAACTATAGGTCTCACATGACAAATGAGGCGTGTTGGATAAAATAGCGATTCTGACAACATCGAGGGTTTCCCGCATTACCCATCATCGCGGAGCTTGTCGAGCTGGTCGCGGAATTGCTTTTGCAGGTCGGCGACGGATTCGTTCTCCGTGTGGTAGTGGTTGTTGGGTCTACTGCCGAATCCGGTAAGCGTCAAGAATCAGCTTCGCAATCTCCTCAGCGGATCGCTCTTTTAGCTTGATGCCAAAACCGACGGCGGGCCAGCCGGGAATTTTCGTGTCGTCGAGATGCACCGGAATCACAGCATCATCCTTGTGACGGTTGAGCAAAATGCCCCGGATTGTAGTCCACTCCATGTTGCACCACGGCTTGGTGTAGTATTTGGAGAAGAACGGGACGACGAGTTCCACCTGATTGTAGCACTCCTGAAGCTTGAGGTCGCCACCGCTGCCGAGCAGGTGAGCTTCGTACCATTCGTCGTAAAACACGCGATCTTTTCCAAACTCCTTCGCAAGAAGCTCGACGATTTCAAGGACAAACGCCCGATGCTCGCCAGGAAAAGAGACCGCGATGGCGAAGCGTTTGCCATTTGTTTCCGGCTCACGCGCCCATTCCGGCAACTGATGGATGCTGATTCCGTCGAGCAGCTCAAGCACATTGACATCTGCGTAATCGGGCGGTTTGGGACACTCGATTGTCCGTTTGCCTCTGTGTTTGCGTTCGATCAACTCTTTCTGGTCAAACTTTGCCGGTTCTTCCAGTCCGCGACAGGTTTTACAGATGCAGGGCACCCATTTACTGACTCTGTTTTTGAGACCCTCGAAGCTGTCGTTCAGGGCGTCGAGATCGCTGGCGATGACGCTCAGGAGCGCTTTGTGTTCCGGGCCTCGGCTGCGGAGCGTGATTTCGTTGCCTCGCGTGGCTGTCTCCACGAGCACCTGCGTGCCGTCGTGCTCGAAGAGCGCTCCGTATGACCAGCAGAGATCGGGCTGTTTGACGAAACGGTGCATACGCACGATCAGGCGGCTTACGAGACCCCTCGGCAGAAATTCGTAGCGGTAAGTCAGCACCAGATCGCCCGGTTTCGACCAGTCAGCCAGCTCCGGCGGCTTGGATGGCGAGAGGTGTTGCGGCACCAGCCAGGTATCCTCGCTGGCGTCAGGAACTTTGTAGGCCAGCTCGAAGCGCACCATCAGCGCTCGCAGCTCTATCTCCTTGTCTGCATAGCCTTTGTCGGCCCACAGGCGGTCGCAGTCGGCGAGCGTGAAGCGCCCCCGCCGGGCTTTCACCTGCTCGTCGTCAAGGATGCGGAACACGGCGTCCGTTACCCACTTGTTCTGCAGGAATACCGTTCGCCGAAGCTCGCGTGGTTGCTGGAAGTGCAGGAACACGCCAAGATCATGCAGATACTGGCTCAGGTGCAGCGCCTTGTCGCGGTCGAGCTGGAGATGATGCCCGTACACTTCGAAATAGTCGTCGAGCGAAATGTATGGCCGCGACTGCGCCAACTCCTCAAGCTCCATGCGGATCGGCACCCACCTGGCGGGCACATCTTCGCCGATATGCGGCAGGTTCTGGGCGAAATACTCCACCGCTTTGCGAATGCCGTCCGCCGCATCGGGTTGTTCGAGGTTGCCCCGGTAGAACTCTTTCACGTTGGGAAATCGCCCCTTGATGCCAGCTTCATCGATCTGCTTGCTTCGTCCGCCTTTTTCGTTCTGAAAGATCAAGAGCGGGCACGCTTCGCTGAGCGTTTCGACCACTTCGAGCCAGAACTTGAAGCTCTCGTTATGGATCGACTTGCTGTCGGTGCGCGTGTCGTCAACCAGCACGTAGAGGGAGCGCTTTGTCAGGAAGAACTGATGCGTGGCGTGGTAGATTTGCTGCCCGCCGAAGTCCCAGGCGTTGAGCCGGAAGGTGCGTCCGTCATCGATTGAAAACTCATGCCGATAAATATCGATGCCGCGAGTAGTTTGGTCTTCCGCAGGCAACTCCATACCAGGCATGAACATACGCCGAAGCAAACTCGTTTTCCCAGCCCCGCCCTCGCCGACAATCAACAACTTCGCCTCGAACAGCCGATCCGTGCCCTGCTCCTCGATTTCTCGGAAGTAGTTCAGTACCGCTTCGGGGCCTTGCTGGGCGATTTCTACTGGAGGAATAGATAGCGGGCAGGCTTCAACATAGATGCCCGGACCGTTCCACCATTTGTCAGGCCATTTGACAGGCAAGCCAGACAGAATCATCGATTTCAGAGGCGACAGATCCGAGACTTCTGAGTTTGCAATATTGAGCGTAGAAAGCTTTTCGAGATGCTCCGAGATGAATCGTAAACCAGCATCACCAATCTGGTTGTGGCTCAAATCGAGTGAAGTGAGTTGACCGAGATGCTCTGCGATGGCTTGTGCACCAGCATCGCCAATCTGATTAAGGCTCAAATCGAGTGAAGTGAGTTGACCGAGATGCTCCGCGAGAGCAAGTACATCTTTGTCTCTTAGCTCAACTGACATAAGAATTAGGGTTTGCAATTGCTCAAATTGCAACAGTTCGTGCGGTAACTCGGATAGCTTATCAGTCAATTGAAACACGTTATTGGCATGGAATCCTTGAGGTATAGCAGTAAGCCATGCATCTGGACCGAGCACTGCCAAATATGTCGTTTTTTCGACATCGAGTTGACTGAGTACTTTCGGCAGCTCTTCCGGGGTGACTCGCTGAATTCTCGGTTCGTTGTTCATATGCGGATTGGGGGCGTCGGTTTTTTCGGGCGGCGATGGCGTCGGGCTTGTGCTTAGAGCGTGTTGCCGATGCCGGGATTTGCCATGTCACAAAATACCGGTTTTTGCGCCATTTTCCGCTCTTGCACTGCTCGAATCAGCGAGGCGGAGTGCTGAAAAATCCAGCAAATTTCGTCACCCCGCGGCGAGCCTGATGCCAATCAGCGCGAGCAGCATGGCGGTTCCGGCGAGGTAGATGCGGCGGATGTAGCGGAGCTTCGGCAGCGTCCGGTGGTCGAGCAGCCGCCAGACTGACCAGGCGACGACGGCGTCGAAGGCGATGATCGGAGGCAGGTACGGCCAGCCGAACCATCCGGCGACGAAAGGCACGGCGCTTCCCGCGATCAGTTTCGTTCCTTGGTCAGTTTTGATATGATTTTTGTATCCGAAAAAATTGACTTCGTTTTTTTGAGCCATCTCGCATCGGTGTCTTTTTGACGGATCTTGCGCGGCTTGGATTACCATTCTTCAGGAATATGGCCCTGTTTGATTTGTGTGTTTTCCTCCCGGCTGTTTCGCTGACGAGGTACTTCGACGATACTGGCATCGACAATCTGTCCGTTTCCGGCAAAGAGGCACTGGTCATCCATCGCTTGGTAAAAACGGTAAAACAGAGTATCGATAACTTCTTCTTTAACAAGCGTTTCCCCGAAATTCCAGACGGCTTTACTATCCGGCACCTTATCACTTGAATGTAATCCGAGAAAGCGTACTTTATTTTTCAAAGTTAACAGGGCTTCATTATTTATTTCTGCCTTCGGTACCGTCGCTACTGGCTTGGCCTTTGTTTGGATAAAAAACGATTACACCGTTAGCACTGAACTGTCGGTAATTGAAAAAAATTACTCAACGGCAATACCCTACTTTTAATCAGACGGGTACAACAAAATCATGAAAGTGTTCTGAACTGCGACTCATAAAGAGGATACCAATTACTGAATGGGGAAGTCAGGGTGAATATTGACACACCGGGTATGCCACGAACATCAGCATTGTATTATATACGAATTGGTTACTCCTTTATGAAAGTAAATAGTGCTGCGGAACGCTTATCAAATGCCCGGATAGTTCGACTCGCGCCACTTCCCCACCTCCGACCGGACGAGATTGACCAGAAGATCGCGGTACTCGCCAGTCAGATCGTTGATCTCGAATACAGCACGTTGCGCTCCCTGTCGGGCGTGAAAATGCGCCTGCCGTGGCGTATATCGCCGTAATCGAGCGATCCATCATGCGAAGTGGCGTAATGCAACTGCGGCGCTTCGTACGGAGAGTTCAGAATCGGATTCATGTCGCTCATGATCGAATCATCGAGAATTTTGACAAATGCACAGAAGATAAGATTCATAGCGGGAAAACTGATTCTGAAAAGGAGTTCAGTATACGTTGACATCACGGAGCTGCCACGAGCATCAGCACTACATCATATACTGAATTAATACGCTGTTTACAAGCAAATAGTAAGAAGTCAAAGCGGCATAACGTGCATCTCTGAATTATGGGATAGCGTGAAGCTTTTTTCGTCTGCGATCCCGATCCCATGTAATTTCTTTTACTTATCGCTCTCGGTTTATTAGCTTTTCCTTATGAAGGGGAAGAAATACGTTGAACCGTTATTCTTAAGAATAAATCGAATATTTTACTTCATACGTATCATCTCTTACCTGTTTACAGTTGTTTACTGTCAAATCTGGCTTCTGATCAGTATCGATTCAACAAATAAAACCGAACGAATTATGAAAAACGGTTTTCTCGCCCTTATGCTTGCAGGTGTCTGCCTGATACCTTCTCTGTCACTTGCAGATACACCGTATGTGAGCGTTTCTTTCG
>JAAXWU010000011.1 GCA_013334855.1 Chlorobaculum sp.
GGCGCTATCCCGGCAACTACAGCGTTTATCTGGAGATGAAAGCCTCGGTCGCCGCCGCCGAAAAGAGCCAGTCGCAGAAAAAAGAGCCTGTGCAGCCGCAGCCACAACCGAAGCCATCGATACAGCCGACCGCCTCGTCTCCGAAACAGCGCAAGCTCAACAGCAAGGAGAAGCGCGAACTGGAGCAGCTCGAAGTGGCGATAGCCGAAGCCGAAGCGCGGCAGGAGTCGATCAACCGCGAACTGGCCGCCGCCGGTTCCGACTTCGAAGCCGTCCAGCGCCTTGGCGAAGAACTGCACAAAATCCAGGCCAGGCTCGACCGCGACATGACGCGGTGGTCGGAGCTGGCGGAGCTGGCGTAGGATGTGGGAGTAATGGATAATGGATAATGGATAATGGATAATGGATAATGGATAGTTGATAATGGATAGTTGATAATGGATAATGAAGAAAGGTATTGGGGCGAGGTGACTTGCTGGGGCGCATGGCGTGCGCCTTTGCGGGACATTTGTAGGGATGAAGCCGTGTTCGCCTCGTGTGAGTCTGCGTGTATAAATCTGATTTTTGCGTAATTTCCCTCTTGTCCGGACCTCCTGTCAAACTCATTCCCCTGAATTATGGCGCAGGAACCCATTAAAATTCTTATCGCCTCTCCGTCCGATGTTGCTGAAGAGCGGAAGATTGCTGAGGAGGTTATCAACGAGTGGAACATTCGGAATCGCGTGGAGCGCGGCTTTTCGCTGGATGCCGTGCTGTGGGAAACGCATGGTGCGCCGGAGAGCGGGGAGCGTGTCCAGGGTATTCTGAACCGGCAGTTTGTTGATAGCTGCCATTGCGCCATCGCCATATTCTGGACCAGAATCGGTACCGATACCGGTGTAGCGCCCGGTGGAGCGGTCGAGGAGGTCGAGCGCCTGATGAGCAACGGAAAGCCGGTCATGTTCTATTTTTCAAGTGTTCCGATCTCTCCGGACGAGATCGATCCTGCGCAGAAACAACAACTCGATGCATTCAAAACAGCTCTCCAGAAAGATGTCCTGTCAGAAAAATTCACTGATCGTCATGAGTTCAGACGCAAACTGACGCATCACCTCGATATACAGGTGCGCCGCTGGTTTTGTTCATCTTCGGAGCAGGATAGCGATAAAAGCGCATGGCAATCGGTTGAAGATTTGCTGTGTTATCAGGCTTCGCTGAAAGAGGAACTTGGCTATATCCGCATACTCGGTCTTCCCGATGCAGAGCGCATCATGGTTAACCTGAACGACGACACCTTCGTGCCGCTACGGCTTTCACGGCGGCGTGATGCCGATTTTCTTCCAGGAAAAAAGCCTTTTCAGCAGGAACCGTCCGGCGAAGGATTCCTTATGCCCGATGAGGTGATGCGGCAGGCGTTCAGAAAGCGCAGGATGCTGCTCATCATCGGCGACGCAGGAGCGGGCAAAACGACGCTGCTCAAATATTATGCCCTATCCTGTCTTGAGGGAGACCGGTATAAAAAGCTCGGTTTTTCATCGCCGGTCAAGGTCTTTTATCTGCCGTTACGTTCGCTGGTCAATGCGGAGCGCGGGATTTTCCCTGCACTGCCCGCCAAACTTTCCGAGTGGGCGGCGAGGAACCAGTTGACCCTGACTCCTGACGTTTTCACGGCGTGGCTGCAATCCCGATCAGTGCTGGTGCTGCTCGACGGGCTCGATGAGATCAGCGATCCTGAACTGAGAAAAAAAGCGTGCCAATGGATTGACGGCGCGTGGCGTGGGTTCACGAATGCCCGTTTTGTGGTGACGTCGAGAGGCACGGGGTATCGGCCACACGAGGGCGTCGAACTGAGCAGCGATTATGAGCGAGCCGATGTGCACGATTTCACGCATGAACAGCAGGAGCGATTCCTGACGAACTGGTTCAGGGCGGCGTTGCTGCGCGAGCCTCCTGAACAGGGTTTCAGCGATGAGGCGTGGCGGAAGCGACAGGAGGCGAAAGCCGCCGAACGAACGGCAAAGATTCTCGAACATCTCAAAGAGGAGAAGAACAAGGGGTTGCGGCAGATTGCCACCATTCCCATGATTCTGCAGATCATGGCTATTCTCTGGAAAGAGCGCGACCACCTGCCCAAAAGCCGCGACATGCTCTACAGAGCCGTGCTCAACTATCTGCTCTCTATTCGTGAACAACGGCGCGGGATCAATCCACCGCTCACCACTGAAAACGCCCTCATGGTGCTTGGACCGGTTTCGCTCTGGATGCAGAAGGAGCTGAAGCGGGATGAGGTAGACCGGAGTGAAATGCAGCACAAAATGGAGGATACGCTCGCCCAGCTCGACAAACCTCCGAGTGCTGAAGTGTTCTGCGACTATCTGGTACAGCGCTCCAGCCTGCTGGTGGAGTATGGCGGCAAGGAGTACCTTTTCAGGCACAAATCGTTCAGGGAGTATCTGGCGGGGGTGGAGTTTATGAAAATCGTCCATCGTACCACCGGCTATTTCGATACGCTGGTGGAGGGTTTTGACGATGACTGGTGGAGTGAACCGTTACGTTTTTTTATCGCCCAGTCAGATGCCGACACGTTCAATCTTTTCATGCAGAGGCTGTTCGACAAGATCAGTGACGATACTTTGCAGAAGAGGCTGGGCTTTCTGCTTACCCTCGTCGAGGAAGCGCCGCTGAAAAAGGTCGATGCCTTGTGCGAAAAGCTGTGTGATCCGGCGAACAGCGCCGTTCGGCAGCGGCTGCTTCTCGATTGCCTCAAGGTTATCGGCAAACCGTCTGCGCTTGAAACCCTTGCAAGGTTCAAATCCGAAAAACTTGCCAGAAACAGGGATGTCGCCGGAAGGCTTGACGAGGTGATCATTGCCTCCGGTGAGGCGACATCCCAAAGATCGGTTACGGTTGTTTCTCGCAACATCGATTTGGCTACTCGTCCGCCCTTTTTCTATAACGAGTTTGAACATCGGGCGCAATATATCCTGATTCCGGGTAAACGATCACTGTTTTCGTTTATCGGAACAAAGCAATCCGATCTGTACTTTGCCAAATATCCGGTAACCAACAGGCTGTACCGGCGCTTTATCGATTATCTGCAATCGAAAAATCCAGACTGTGAAGCTCTTTTTCCGGCATCGGAATTCAGGGATGTATTGCTGGGAATAGCGAACAACCAGGAATGGGATAAAGGCTTTGCGGAATATCTGAAGGAGGGGAAAAACGACCTTGCCGGTCTGTTCCGTTCACGTAAAGATGAAGACCGGAAGTTCGGTGGTGATGACCAGCCGGTGGTCAGGATTACCTGGTATGCCGCCCGCTCCTATTGTTTGTGGTTGTCGCTCGTGGAGAGCAAGGGGAAGAACCGCGATCTCTATCGTCTGCCGGAGGAGCCTGAGTGGGAGTACGCCGCAGCCGGAAAGGAGAGGCGCGAATATCCGTGGGGAAATACCGCGCCAAACCCGAAACTGGCCAATTATGACAAGAGCAACATCGGAGCGACCACGCCGGTCGGCAGCTATCCCGAAGGAGCAACGCCGGAAGGGCTGTACGACATGGCGGGCAACGTCTGGGAGTGGCAGGAGAGCCTTTACGACAATAAAAAGTACCCTGGCTCCCGTGCGTTGCGCGGGGGTTCGTGGCTCGTCGGTACTGACTCTCTGCGCTGCTCCTCCCGGGACTTCTACGTCCCGGTCAACTGGGGCAACAACGTCGGTTTTCGTGTCGTTCGCCCCAGTCCCCTCCTGGAACCCTGATTATCTGTTTTCTGAAAATCTGAAAGAAGAGAATTGACAATTGACGATGGATAAAGCAAGACAAGCCGATGGTGATGGCGATTTCGAAAAAAGAGGCTGTTTGAATAGATGATGATTAATCAGTTTCTCAGGGACAGGTTCAGAGTCATTCTGAACGAAGTGAAGAATCCATTTTCAGTGGACTTCTATAAATTTATTATTATCAGTGAGTTACCAGACTTTTCTGGATTCTCCGCCCGACGGCGTCGGACTCAGAATGACGGAGATCGCGAACGTGACATAATAATAAAAGACTCATTTTTGCTTTTGAGCCACCCCTTTGCAAGCGTATACCGCAAAGATCAGCGCAGATTCGGGTGAATCTCGGCTCCATTTGAAAGCAATGGTTTAGAACATCGATCATTATGCAATCATCGGAAATATTCAACGCTGCGCGTATTGGCGGCATTGCGCTTCGCAATCGATTTATCCGTTCAGCGACGCATGAGGGGATGGCCAGCGCTGAGGGCGCTCCGACGGAGTCGCTTGAAAAGCTCTATGTTCGTCTTGCGAAAGGGGGTGTCGGCGCGAATGTCACCGGATACGCGGGGGTCATGCAGCAGGGAAAAAGCAATTTCCCCGGAATGCTGATGATAGACGACGATGCGCTGATACCCGCTTACCGGAAGGTTGTCGAGGCCACGCATCGCGAAGGCGCGCCGCTGATCATGCAGCTTGCCCATTGCGGTCGCCAGACCCGATCCGCAGTTACCGGAATGCGCACCGTCGCCCCATCAGCCGTGCGTGACCCCTACTACAGCGAAGAGGTTCCGCACGAGCTGACGGAGAATGAGATCAAGGCGATCATCGACTCCTTCGTCAAGGCGGCCGGGCGGGCGAAAGCCTCGGGATTCGACGCCGTGCAGTTGCACATGGCGCACGGCTATCTCTTGGCGCAATTCCTCTCACCCAACGCCAACCGGAGGCGAGACCGCTGGGGCGGCTCTCTCGAAAACCGTTTTCGGATCGTTTCGGAGATACTCGCCGGTATTGCGCGAAGCATCGGCGACTATCCGGTGCTGGCGAAAATCAACGGCTACGATGGCATGACCGGCGGGATGCGGCCAGAGGAGGCCGTGAAGGTCGCCATGATGCTCGAAGCCGCGGGATGTAGCGCCGTGGAGGTCTCCTCGGGCACGATTGCCGAAGGGCTGTCGATCATGCGCGGAGAGCGCGTGCCAATCGATGCGGTGCTCGCGGTCAACTTCAAATTCGCCTCCATCCCGAAGCCTCTCAAGCCATTGCTGAGCCGCATGCTGCCGGTGTTCGCGCCGAAAAGCCCAAAGCCTTTGCGAGGCTATAATCTCGATGTCGCCCGTGTCATAAAGAGCGCCGTATCGATTCCGGTGATTGTGGTCGGCGGCATTCATACCCTCGCGGAAGCGACGGAGGCCATCGTGAACGGAAGCGCCGATTTCGTGTCGATGTCGCGCCCGTTCATCATCGAACCGGCTCTCGTGAAGCGGTACGAGGAGGGCAGGCAGGAGGCTTCGAGATGCACCATGTGCAACTACTGCACGATCATGGTTGAAAAAGAGCCGCTTCGCTGCTGGAACGGACGACTGGCTAATGGATAATGGATAATGGCTAATGGATAATGGATAATGGATAATGGATAATGGATAATGGATAATGGATAATGGATAATGAAAAACGGCGTAGGAGTGAGGTGACTTGCCGGGGCGCTTGGCCTGCGTCCTTGCGGGACATTGCCGGTTATCCTATTCGTCCCATTCGTCCCATAAGACCTATAAGTCCTATACGTCCCATTCTTTGTAAATAATACTGCACTTGCCATGATCACCGCGATTCTCGCCCGTCTCGAATCTCTTGCCGATGAGCCGACGGCGGGGATTCTTCAGCGCTTTTTCAAGACCGGCCCCGGTGAGTATGGCGAGGGCGACCGGTTTCGCGGCATTCGCGTGCCGGTGCTGCGCAAGCTTTGCCGCGAGTTCCGGCATGCGGGCATCGAGACGATTTCGGCACTGCTCGATTCGCCGTGGCACGAAGATCGCCTGCTCGCGCTGCTTCTGCTCATCGAGCGGTATCGCGCCTCCGGCGAAGAGGGGAGGGAAGTGTTCTACGACTTCTACTGCGCCAGCACCGCCCGCATCAACAACTGGGATCTGGTCGATCTCTCCGCGCCCTACATCGTTGGCCGCCACCTCGAAACGCGCCGCCGCTCGCCGCTCTACCGCTTCGTCCAGTCGCCCAGCCTCTGGGAGCGGCGCATCGCCATCGTCTCGACCTTCCACTTCATCCGCAACAACGACTTCGCCGACACCATCGCCCTCGCCGAACGGTTGCTCGCCGACCCCGAATCGCTGCTCCACAAAGCCACCGGCTGGATGCTCCGCGAAGTCGGCAAACGCGACCAGCCCGTCCTCGAAGCCTTCCTCGCCCGCCACGCCACCGTCATGCCAAGAACGGCGCTACGCTACGCCATCGAGCGCTTCCCGGAGGAGCAGAGGCAGGAGTATTTGAAGGGGGGTTGATAATGGATAATGGATAATGGATAATGGATAATGGATAATGGATAATGGATAATGGATAATGAAAGACGACGAAGCGGCGAGCGTCTTTTATTTGTATTTCAGCATTTATAATTCATGATTTGTCAGTAATTTCCCTCTTGTCCGGTCGTGCTGTCAAACTCATTCCCCTGAATTATGGCGCAGCAAAAGGTTCAAATCATCAAGGTGCTTATTGCTTCTCCCGGCGATGTTGCGGAGGAGCGGAAAATCGTGGCTGAAGAGATCGGCAAGTGGAATATTGCCAACAAGGAGGTCTGGAACATCGTGCTTGAGGCGGTGATGTGGGAAACCCATGCCCACGCGGCTTCCGGGGAGAGGGCGCAGGGGATTCTCAATGCGCAGATTGTCGATTCTTGCGATTTTGCCATCGCTATGTTCCATTCGCGAATCGGCACCGATACCGGTTTTTTCCCCGGCGGCGCGGTCGAAGAGGTGGAGCGAATGCTTGCGAAAAAGAAGCAGGTAATGTGCTTTTTCTCCGGGATGCCAGTGTCCATTGGCGCTGATCTCGATCAGCTCAAGGCGGTCAGAGCGTTCAAGGCTGAAATGCAATCGAAAGCGCTCTGTCCCGACTATGCCGACCTGAACGAATTCAGAACAAAAGTGGCGTTACAGCTTTCGCTTGCGCTGAAAGAGCGCATGGGCGTTTTGGATGAGGCTTTGGCGAGTTATCAGGGTTTGCTGAAGCGGGAGTTTGAAAATCTCAATCTCTCCGGCTCGTCGGCGATTGCGGCTTTTTCGGTGCCGCTGTCCGAAACCTTCGTGTCGTTGAGCCTCTCCGACACTATGCGCGGCGAAGCGCATCTATGCGGTGAACTCTCCGGCGACGCCATGCTGGACGGCAATCGTATCCGCACGCCTGAAGAGGTGATGAAGCTCGTGTTCAGGAACTATCGTCTTTTACTGGTTATCGGCAATCCCGGATCGGGCAAGACTACTCTGCTGAAATATTACGCTTTATCGTGCCTCAACGGAGGGCATGAGGCGTTCGGATTCACCTCGCCCGTGCCGGTGTTCTGGCTGCCGTTGCGCGAGATGATGCGTGGCGACGATGGCTACGGTTCGCTTGCGCTCAATCTCGCTCGCTGGTGCAAGCGAAATTGTCTCGATGAGGTGACGCCGCAGTACGCTTCCGGGTGGCTCGATGCGTCGGAATCGCTGGTGCTGCTCGATGGACTGGACGAAGTCAGCGAGGTGCGTGACCGCATCGAGATGTGCCGCTGGATCGACCTGATGGCGAAACGTTACGGCAAAGCCCGTTTCGTGGTGACCTCGCGCAGCACGGGTTACCGGAAGGGCGACGGTATCGAGATCGAGACGCCGCATGTTCGCGCCGACATCATGGATTTCAACGACGCGCAGCAGGCCGAGTTTCTTGGGCGCTGGTTCAGGGCGGCGTACCGGCGGGAGTTGCCGCCGAATGGTGAAGATGAAGGCAACTGGCGAAAGACGCAGGAGCGGAAAGCGGATGAAAAGGCGGCGACCATTACCGCCTATCTTGCCGAGGAACAGAACCGGAGCATCAAGACGCTTGCCGAAGTGCCGCTCTTGTTGCAGATCATGGCGCTGCTCTGGAAGGAGCATGAATACCTGCCGAGTGGCCGCATGAAGCTCTACGATGCCGCGCTGGATTATCTGCTCGACTATCGCGACCGCCTGAAAAACCTGAAGCCGTTGCTCTCCACCGACGATGCCCGCCGGGTGCTTGGGCCGGTTTCGCTCTGGATGCAGGAGGCGGTGAAGCGCGACGAGGCGAAGCGTGCGGCGGTGCATGGCAGGATGGAGGAGGTGCTGGCGACGCTGAATACGACGGTTGACGCAACGGCTTTTTGCCGGAATCTGGTTGACCGGGCAGGAGTGCTGGTTGAATATGGCGATGACGACTATGTGTTCCGTCACAAGACCTTTCGGGAGTATCTCGCCGCCGTGCAGCTCGACAAGAACATCCGTCGAACGTCGGGATTTCTGGACGGACTGGTTCCCCATTTTGGGGATGACTGGTGGTCTGAAGTGTTCCGTTTCTTCATCGCCAGGCTCGACGATGCGGAGCTGTTCGAGCGCTTCATGCTCAAGCTGTTCGAATCGTCAGTGACGGAGAGCCTCACGCCGAAGCAGCAGGAGTTGCTTTTGACGCTGGTGCGTGAAGCGCCGCAGAAGCAGTATGGCGAACTGATAACGAAACTGCTCGATACGACAACCACGGCAAATCGTCAACGCTATCTGGTTGAGTGTCTCAAGACTATCGGCAAGAAGGATGCCCTCGATGCGGTACTTCAGCTTGAAAAGAGGAGTGACAGCGGCCTCTTCATCAATCCGCTGGAACTCGACGCGCACTATATCCCGATCAGGGGAGGCGCTTTCGAATACTCCTTGACAGGGAACAAGGTGACGCTCCCGGATTTCCGGCTGGCTCGCTATCCGGTGACCAATCGGCAGTACCGCAGGTTTATCGAGTATCTGAAAACCGGCAGGATCGATGATCTTGAATTGATGCCGGTTGCGCGTTTCAGGGAAGCGCTTCTGGCTTTTGCGCAAAAAGAAGGGTTAGAGTGGCTTGCTGAAAAAACACAAGGCGATGCCGACCTTGCCGGTGAGTTCCGTTCCGGTTGTGACGACGACAAGCGATTCAATGGCGAGGAGCATCCGGTGGTTGGCGTCACCTGGTATGCTGCCCGCTCCTATTGTTTGTGGCTGTCGCTCGTGGAGAGCAAGGGGGAGTGTATCGATCGCTGTCGTTTGCCGGATGAAACCGAATGGGAGTACGCCGCAGCCGGGAAAGAGGGGCGCATCTACCCGTGGGGTGATACCGAACCCACATCGAAACATGCCAATTATGACAGAAATGAAGGGGCAACCACGCCGGTTGGAAGCTACACTGAAGGAGCGACTCCAGAGGGGTTGTATGATATGGCAGGCAACGTCTGGGAGTGGCAGGAGAACCTGGCTGGCGATACTAACTTTCCAGGTGCCCGTGCGTTGCGCGGGGGATCGTGGGTCAACGATGCTGTCGATCTGCGCTGCTCCTCCCGGCTCAGCTACGGCCCGGGCAGCTGGATCGGCAGCGTCGGTTTTCGTGTCGTTCGCCCCAGTCTTGCCGTGGAACCCTGACAATCTGATATCTGATAATCTGAAATCTGAAAATCTGAAATCTGAAAATCTGAAAAAGGAGAATCGTGGCCAGTCAGGAGATGCTCATCGTGAAAAAGTCCTACGACTTTTCGAAATGGCTGCTGAACCATACGGGAAAATTTCCGAAAAGTTACCGCTTCAGCGTAGCCGTGCGCCTTGAAAATACCATGCTTGAGTTCACCGACACCCTCGCCCTCGTCGGACGCCTTCTCGCCGACCCCGAATCGCTGCTCCACAAAGCCACCGGCTGGATGCTCCGCGAAGTCGGCAAACGCGACCAGCCCGTCCTCGAAGCCTTCCTCGCCCGCCACGCCCCCGCCATGCCGCGCACCGCGCTACGCTACGCCATCGAGCGCTTGCCGGAGGAGCAACGAAAGCAGTATTTGAAGAAGAGTTGATAATGGATAATGGATAATGGATAATGGATAATGGATAATGAAAGACGACGAAGAGGCGAGCGTCTTTTATTTGTAGTTCTGCATTTATAATTCATGATTTGTCAGTAATTTCCCTCTTGTCCGGTCGTGCTGTCAAACTCATTCCCCTGAATTATGGCGCAGCAAAATGTTCAAATCATCAAGGTGCTTATTGCTTCTCCCGGCGATGTTGCGGAAGAGCGAAGAATAGCGGAAACTGTAGTTCATGAGTGGAACACTCGCCATGATGGAAAAGAGGGTATCTGGTTGAAACCTGTGTTGTGGGAACTGGATACTGCGCCGGAAACGGGAGAGAGGCCACAAGAGATCATCAACGGGCAGATCGTGGATGAGTGCCATTGCGCCATCGGTATTTTCTGGACGCGAATCGGCACTGATACCGGTGTCGCTCCAGGTGGGGCAGTTGAAGAGATAGAGAGATTAGTAAAAACGAAAAAACCGGTGATGATCTACTTTTCAGATATACCGGTTTCGCGTTCTAAAATAGATAAAAAGCAGGAGACAAAACTCGATAAATTCAAAGCGAAAATCAGAAAGAAAAACCTTGCACATGGTTATTCAGACCTCAAGGACTTTCGGAATGATCTTGCCCGGCATCTCGATTTACAAATTACCGGATGGTTTTGCGATTCTGATTCTGTGCCTGAAAAAATTATAGAATTGGATTTCGCTGTTGACCTTCAGCGATATAAAACTGCGCTGAAAAATGAACTTGGGACGATTCGTATTCTTGGGTTGCCGGGTATCGAGCGGATCGATGTGAATCTCGATGAGCAGACTTTCGTGCCGTTGCGCTTTTCGAGGCGGCATGAGTTGCCGGTATCACCCGGAGACGTAATGCCGAAAGAGCGGTTTGGTGAGGAGGCGCTTGAGCCGGACAGGGTTATGAAGCTTGCCTTCGAACATCGGCGGATGCTGCTCGTGATTGGCGATGCCGGGGCCGGGAAAACAACGCTTCTGCAATATTATGCGCTCTCCTGCCTCGATGGTTCGCGCTTTGACAGGCTTGGTTTTTCGGCATCGGTCAACGTTTTTTACTTGCCGTTGCGCGAGGTCGAGCAGGAGCGCTCGTTGCCGGAGAATCTTGCCTTGTGGGCAAAGCGGCATCACCGGACGATCAATGCGGCGGCTTTCGAGCATTGGCTTGGTTCCGGCAATACCCTCGTGCTGTTTGACGGACTTGATGAGATCGGCGTTTCCGAGGAGCGGAAAAAGATGTGCGGCTGGATCGACGGTGCGTGGAGCGGGTTCGAGCATGTTCGCTTCGTCATTACCTCTCGCCGTTCCGGTTATCGCAAGGAGGACGGGGTGGAACTGCAAGCCGATTATGAGCAGGTCGATGTGCTCGATTTCACCGCTGAACAGCAGGAGCGCTTTCTGAAGAACTGGTTCAATGCCGCCCTGTTGCGCGACACGCCGGACGAGGGTATTTCGGCAGAGGAGTGGCCGGAGATGGCCAATGCCAAAGCCGAAGCGAAAACAGTGAAGATCATCGCGCATCTGAAGGAGGAGAAGAACCGGGGGTTGAAGCAGATCGCGGCTATTCCGATGATTCTCCAGATCATGGCCATTCTCTGGAAGCGTGACGAGTACCTGCCCGAAACCCGTGAAAAGCTTTACAGCTCGGTGCTCGACTACCTGCTGGAACTCAGGGACAAACACAAGGATATAAAGGCTCCGATGAGCGCCGAGCGGTCGCGGATGGTGCTGGAACCGGTTGCGCTCTGGATGCAGGAGGAGCTGAAAAAGGACGAAGTCGGTCGCGAACAGATGCACGAGAGGATGCAGAAGGAACTCGACGGCATGGTTGGCCGCAACTTCACCCCGCCTCCGGCGGATGAGTTCGGCCGACACCTGGTCGATCGGGCGGCCTTGCTGGTCGAACTCGGAACCCGCTCGAAAACCTATCTGTTCCGGCACAAGACCTTCCGGGAGTATCTGGCCGGAGTCGATCTGGTGCGTAAGGTTTTGCGTGATCCAAACCGTTTAGACGCTTTTCTTGCAGATTTCGGTAACGGTTGGTCGGATGAGATGCTGCGAACCTTCATGGCCAATGCTGATGCCGAAAGTTTCGATCTCATAATGGATAAACTTTTCGATGAGAAGTTTAACATCGAATGGAATCAGAATCAGAGGTTGCTGCTCTTCTCCCTCATCGACGAGGCCCCGCTTCGAAAAGTCGATGCGCTGTGTCGTCGCCTGCTTGAGCCTAACACGGCGGCTCGGCAGTTCATGATGCTCGATTGCCTGAACGAAACCGCTATGCCCGAAGCCATTGTTGCTTTGCAGAATTTTCTTAAAAGCGGGCTTACAAAGAACAGGAAGTTGATGGATAAGGCAAGAGAGGTATATGTTTCGTTAAACAACCGGACAGGAAAAGAAAATGTATCGAGCAGGAAAACCGCCATGCCCGTGATCGGGAAATCGGGTGTTCTGGAGCCATTCTTCGAAAATCCTTTCGAGAAGGATGCCCGCTACCTCCTGATTCCGGGCAACGGAACCAATGTTCGAGACACCTTCTTTGCCCGCTACCCCGTGACCAACAGGCTCTACCGGCGCTTTATCGACTACCTGCAATCGAAAAATCCGGACTTTGAGTCGCTTTTTCCGGCATCGGGATTCAGTAAAGTATTGCTGGGAATAGCGAACAACCAGGAATGGGATAAAGGCTTTGCGGAATATCTGAAGAAGGGGAAAAACGACCTTGCCGGTCTGTTCCGTTCAAGTGAAGATGAAGACCGGAAATTCGGTGGTGATGACCAGCCGGTGGTCAGCATCACCTGGTATGCCGCCCGCTCCTATTGTTTGTGGTTGTCGCTCGTGGAGAGCAAGGGGAAGAACCGCGATCTCTATCGTCTGCCGGATGAAACTGAATGGGAGTACGCCGCAGCCGGAAAGGAGAGGCGCGAATATCCGTGGGGTAAAGCTGAACCAACGCCGAAACTGGCCAATTATGACAAGAGCAATATCGGAGCGACCACGCCGGTCGGCAGCTATCCCGAAGGAGCAACGCCGGAAGGGCTGTACGACATGGCAGGCAACGTCTGGGAGTGGCAGGAGAATCGTTACGGGCATGAAAAGTATCCTGACGCCCGTGCGTTGCGCGGGGGTTCGTGGTACATCAATTCTGTCAATCTGCGCTGCTCCTCCCGGATCATCTGCTACCCGGGCGGCGGGGACTCCTACATCGGTTTTCGTGTCGTTCGCCCCAGTCTTGCCGTGGAACCCTGACAATCTGATATCTGATAATCTGAAATCTGAAAATCTGAAAAAGGAGAATCGTGGCCAGTCAGGAGATGCTCATCGTGAAAAAGTCCTACGACTTTTCGAAATGGCTGCTGAACCATACGGGAAAATTTCCGAAAAGTTACCGCTTCAGCGTAGCCGTGCGACTTGAAAATACCATGCTTGAGTTCACCGAACTTGTCGCGGTGGCCAACATGCGAGCCGCCAAACGGTCGCTGCTCCACAAAGCCACCGGCAGGATGCTCCGCGAAGTCGGCAAACGCGACCAGCCCGTCCTCGGAGCCTTCCTCGCCCGCCACGCCCCCGCCATGCCCCGCACAGCGTTACGCTACGCCATCGAGCGCTTGCCGGAGGAAGAGCGGAAGGGGTGGTTGAAGAGGGGGTGAAACAATGAAGCTGGATACAGCAGGGATAGCTATTGATATGGTAATTTTCTTCAAGTTTCACATATTCCTTAATCACATCGTTTTCTTTGTCAAAATAACCCGTTCATGATACTTAAAAGCATAAGGCTTGAAAATTTCCGGATTATCGAAGAGGCTCAGCTTGATCTCGGACGTCGTCTGACATTGTTTAGTGGTGCTAATGGTTCCGGAAAGACCTCTGTCATGGAGGGGCTGTCGATAACTCTTGGATCCGTTCTTACTCATTTGCCTGAAGTGAGCGGTCGCGCTTTCAGTAAAACAGGCGAGGAGATTCGTCAGTTCGAGAACAAAAAAGCGCCCTATTGTCGAATCTCAATTGAAACTGTTCAGGGATTGAAATGGGATCGTATGCAAAAGCGGGACAAAAGCAGAAACACTGCACGGTTGTTGCCGTCAGATGGCTTCGGTGTTCGAGAGCTTCATCGATATGTCGATGGTGAAATGATCGACCCGATCAACAGAGACGAAAGGTTTCTGTTGCCGGTTTTTGCTTTCTACGGAGTGAGTCGGGCATTACTTAATCCACCATACACAAGAAAGGGTTTTCCCAAAACGCACAAACGTCTTGAAGCGCTTCAGGGAGCCCTTGAGGCTAGCGTTTCGTTCAAATCGGCATTTATCTGGTTTTACAACAAGGAAAATGAAGAATTTCGTCATAAACAGGCTGAGCAGAGTTTTGAGGTGACCCTTAAAGAACTCGACACTGTGCGGCGGGCTATTGCCGGAATGTTTCCGGATATTTCTGAACCTCATATTGAGGTCAATCCTTTGCGGTTTGTGGTCAGGCAAGGGGCGGAATTGCTTGATATTATGCAGTTGAGTGATGGTTACAAGACCTTGCTTGCTCTGGTGATCGATCTGAGCCGACGTATGGCCATGGCCAACCCTCACCTCGATGATCCTCTTTCTGCGGAAGCCGTCGTGATGATTGATGAAATCGATCTTCATCTGCACCCATCATGGCAACAGCGCGTGATCGGCGACTTGCTGAAGACCTTTCCGAACACCCAGTTTATTGTGACTACCCACTCTCCGTACATCATAGAATCGGCAAACAACAACCTCAAACGTCACCAGATCAGAAATCGATCAATTGAAAGCGAAGATATCCGTCGGCTTGTTCCGCTCGATCCCGCAGATACGTCGGCATATTTCATGCGTGGGAAGGAAGGTATCGAGTCGCTGATGGATACGGAACTCGGTCTTCTGGATGATCGTCTGATCGAGCCGTTCAACCAGATGACGATGCTGTTTGACCGGATGCGCGATATCGAGTGGGGAGAGAGCCAATGACAATATCAGTTGCCGGTTATGAACATTGCGTTTGTTGCGGCAGGAGGCGTCCTCATTGTTTATGCGATGGTGAATTGGCATTTGAAGAAAACGGGAAGAAAATCCGGTTGACTCTCAGAAGTGATGAAGAGGGCGTCGCGCTGGTTCTTGACGGCTGCGTTTTCAGGGATGATGAGCCGAAATGTGACGGGCTGTTTCTCTGGAAGAAGGGCACATCGAAAAAGTACGCTATTCTGGTGGAATTAAAAGGTGTCGATATAGAGCAAGCATTCAAACAGATCGCTTATGTGCGGAGCAATCGCCTTGAGTATCGTCAAATTGTGGAAACATTCATGTCAGATGTCGGCACTTCAACGGTGGTTGAAAAAGCGGTGATTGTCAGCAATGGAGCGCTCACAAAACCTCAGTGGGTAAAGTTTGAGAATCAGTTTGGATTCAGAGTTTTACCTGTTCTCGATTCGGATGCCACGACTCGGGTGACAGATGCGAGAGAGCTGTGCCGTTGAAGCCTTCTGTTAAGCAGTGTCGCGATTACTATTTAACCAGAGAATCCATCTGTCTTGGTTACTACGCTACACGCCGAGTTCTCAGTTCTGATTTGACGCTTAACGAGCTGATGAAGGTATTGGTTGGCTCAATAAATACCATTTCGTTCGAATGCACAGCGACGTTAAATGCCAAAGAAAGAAATTGTTAGGGCGGACACGCAGGTCCGCCCCTTCAGTTCACCTCGGCTCGATTCCGTTTTTCATTATCAATTATCAACTATCCATTATCCATTATTCCCCGCCCGTCTGCCACAGCCCGAAGCTCAGCATGTCGGCGAGTGATTCGAACTGCTTCGTTTTCGTGTCGCCGATGCCGTGGCCGGCTTTGTAGTCGGTGAAGAAGAGCACCGGTTTGCCGGAAGCGGTGGCTTCCTGTAACCTCGCGGCGAATTTGGCGGGTTGCCAGGCGGGGACTCTGGGGTCGTTCATGCCTGCGGTGATGAGCGCTGCCGGATACTTCACGCCGTCGCGGAGGTGCAGGTAGGCGTCCATCTCGATAAGCGCCTTGCACTCAGCCGGATTCTTCACCGTGCCGAACTCCGGCACGTTGACCGGGCCGTTGGGGCTGAATTCGCTCCTCACCGCGTTGAGCACGCCCACCTGCGGCATGGCGGCGGCGAAGAGGTCGGGGCGCTCGGTCATCGCCCTTCCCACGAGGATGCCGCCCGCGCTCGCCGCGTTGATGGCGATGTGTTGCGGCGAGGTGTAGCCCTCCCGGACGAGAAATTCCGCGCAGGCGATCAGGTCTTTCCAGGTGTTCGGCTTGGTGGTTTTCTGGCCAGCCTTGTGCCAGTCGTCGCCCAGCTCGCCGCCGCCGCGCACGTGCGCCACGGCGAGGATGCCGCCCTTGTGCGTCCAGAGCAGCAGCGACGGGCTGAAGAATGGCGTGATCCCGTTGCCGTACGCGCCGTAACCGTAGATCAGCACGGGATTCTTGCCGTCCATCGCCACGCCGCGATTATAGATGAGCGACAGCGGCACCTTGACGCCATCGTGCGACGGAACCATCACTTCGCGGACTTCGAGATTGTCGTACTCAGGAAAGCTCGCCTTCGAGGAGAGCGTTTCGTCGATGAATTGCTTCTCGCCCGCATCGTAGCGGAAGCGGCGGAAATCGTGGTTCCAGCCACCCATGATCGTCCAGACTTCCGGGTGGTCGAACCCCTTGGAGGAGATGGCGAGCGTTCCGGCCTCGAACGGCGTCTCGATCTTTTCGGGCCGCTTGCCGTCGAACTCCAGATGGTACAGTTCCTCCCGGACGCCGTTGAACGATTCGCTGAAGAAGATGCCCTTGCTCGTCAGCGCGAGGCCCGAAAGGGTTGCCTCTTTCGGCTCGGGGATGACGGTCTCGGCGCTCGCCAGATCGGGCCGGTCGAGCGGGGTTTTCACCACCTTGAAGCGCGGCGCGTTCTTTGGCGTGAAAATGTAGAGATCGTGTTTGGTCGCGGAGAAGTCGTACACCTCATCCTCCGGTCGGAAGAGTGTTTTCCACGCAATCACCTTGTCGCCAACAGCCTCCGCCGGGGCTTGCCATGCCGTGACCCTCGGATCGACGCTGCCGACGAAGGCGAAGAGTCTGCCGCTTTTGCGGTCATAGACGACGGATGGAATGTCCTCCGCCTTGATGGCGAGCGCCGGGTCGTGGGTGCGCGAAAAGATTTCGCGGTCGGTCGCCGGATCGGTTCCCACCACGTGCAGCCAGACGCGGCTGTCTTTCTGACGATTCCGGTCGAGCGGGTCGCCGGTGTTCAGGCGATTGTAGAAAAACGAGTTGCCATCCGGCAGCCACGACGGGGATGCGAACCGTCCCCGGTCGATGCGCTCCGGGTAAATCTGGCCGGTCTCGACCTCCATCACCAGCAGGATCGCGTTTTCCGAGCCGTTCGGCGAAACGCCGATGACCACCTTCGAGCCGTCGAGGCTGGGCGCGACCTCGCTGATGACGAAGTTGCCGCCGCTGCCGTCCTTGAAGGTCGCCGGGTCGAAGAGCAGCCGCTCCTGACCTTTGAACCCTTTACGGAAAAAGAGCTTGCCGGTTTCGTCCGCCGGAGTTTGCTTGAGGTAGAAGTAGCCGTCGTTGTCCGTGATCGAGAGGTCGAAGATCTTCTCCTGCCGCCGCTTGTCGAACTCCACCATCTTTGCGATCAACTCGTTCCGTCCCGGAATGGCGTCGAGCGCCGAGCGGGCGCGGTCAGACTGCCGCTGGTACCATGCGGCGACCTTCGGGTCTTTGAGGTTTTCAAGCGGCCGGTACGGGTCGGCGATCTTCTCACCGCAGAGGGTTTCGACGACGCTGGCCGATGGCGCGTCCATGTTCGCCTTGCCGCCCGCGATGACGGAATCCGGCGCGGAAAGCAGGAGGGCGGAGAGGCAGAGTGTGGCAGAAAAACGGATAGTTCGCATACAGGATTCAGGGAGGTAAGTAGATGAGAAGAAAGTGTTGAGTGCGTAAACTATATATGGCTGAAGAAATTGGGCTGAAGCCCGGTATTTTTTGTTTTATCCGTGCCCCCCGGCTTGAAAGCCGGGGCAACATGAATGCACGAGTCTGTAATGAATGGATGCTACTGAAACTCTTAATAATTGCCCTGTCCCGAAAGCTTTCGGGACAGGGTATATAGATAAATCAAATTATTTCAGGGCTTTAGCCCAATCTCTCCCAGCGTGACTTTGGTGAGTTATTGTCACCGGAGAAATACAGGAGCGTTAACTCGCATTCAGTTTTTTGAGCAGGAACGCCATCGATTTGCCGAGGTCGCGCATGTTGTCGAGCGCTTCGGCGTCGTTCATCACCTCGTCGCCTTCTCTGCCACCGAAACCGAGGTTCCAGTAGGTCGAGCCGACGGTGAACATCTGGCTGATGCCGAAGAGGTGGTTGATGCTGTCGTAGGCGTGAATCGCGCCGCCGCGCCGGAGCGAGATCACCGCCGCGCCAGCCTTGTGGCGGAACAGCCCGCCGTTGACCCGCGACACGAAGCCCGAGCGGTCGATCAGCGCTTTCAGCTCGGGGGTGATGTCGGCGAAATAGGTGGGCGAGGCGAGGATCATGCCATCCGCTGCGAGCATCTTCGCGAAAATTTCGTTGAAGCCGTCGTTTCTGGTCGAGCACTCGCTGTTTTTTGTCTTGACGCAGGCGTAACAGGAGCGGCACCCTTTGATGTCCGTACCGCCAACCTGAATCAGTTCTGTCTCGATGCCTTCCGCTTGGAGCGTTTCGAACACGGTAGAGAGCATTTTCGAAGTGTTACCCGCCGGGCGCGGGCTGCCGTTGATACCGATGACTTTCATTGGGCGATGATCTTCCGGAGCGCACGGCCATCCGGGGAATTGATGAATTTGAAACTTTTTCAGCTCTGACGCCGGAATGCCTCCGCGCCAGCGAAACATTTTCGCAATATACGAGAAAGGTTCAGAGATTACACTGCGTCAACGCTCAAGCTGTTTTCAGTCATCGAAAGAACTCATTATCGAAATCGATCAGAGGCGTGGATTTCCTTCAATGAGCGAGCTTCCCTTATCCGGCTCGCTACCGCACATAAGCATTGAACAAGGCAATCAATGGGGATGGATCGCCACATCCCGACAGGTCGGGACTCGCGATGACGGAGTTAGAGTGGAAACTTATGCATAGGTCGCGCTGAGGACATGCCTGATCTTTTCGAGCACGGCCTGCATGTCCGCCGGAAGGGGAGCGGTGAAGGCGAGCGGTTCGCCGGTGGTGGGCTGGCGGAAGCGCAGCGTTTCGGCGTGCAGCGCCTGGCGGGGCATCAGCTCCAGCAGGTTGCGGGTGAACTGCTCGCTTTTGCTGAAGGGAAGCGTGCGGGGCGTCGCGCCGCCGTAGGTTGCGTCGCCGAGGATCGGATGGCCGAGGTGTTGCAGGTGCACCCGGATCTGGTGCGTGCGGCCCGTGTGCAGCGTCATCTCCATCAGCGCGAAGTACTGCAACTCCTCAGCCACCAGATAGTCCGTGATGGCGTGCTTGCCTTCCGCGCCTTCGAACGGGAAGTTGGCCATCACTTTGCGATTTTTGTGCGAGCGGGCGATGTTGGTTTTGATCGTCCCGGACGGCGGATTCGGTACGCCCCAGACAATCGCCTTGTAGACCTTTTCGACCTGCCGCCGGGCGAACTGCGAGGCGAGCTTGTGCAGCGCCACCGGATTCTTGGCGATGATGATGAGGCCGGAGGTGTCCTTGTCGAGCCGGTGCACGATGCCGGGGCGCATCTCCGTTTTGTCGAGATCGTCGGCATCCTTGCCGAGATGGTGGAGGATGGCGTTGGCCAGCGTGCCCGTCCAGTTGCCGAAGGCCGGATGCACCACCATGCCCGCCTCCTTGTCGATCACCATCAGGTCGTCGTCTTCGTAGAGAATGCTGATCGGGATGTCCTCCGGCGCAAGCTCAGGCGCTGGCGGACGCAGGAAGGTGATGTGGATCAGGTCGCACGACTTGATGCGGTAGTTGGACTTGACCGGCTTGCCGTTAACCAGCACGCGCTCCTCCTCGATGGCTTCCTGCACCTTGTTTCGCGTGGCGTTTTCGACCTGCTGGGCGAGGTAGCGGTCGATGCGCATCGAAGTCTGCACCTTGCTGACCTGGATGGTCATCTTCTTCGGTTCAAGCTCCGGCGGAAGGTCGGCTGGCGATTCGTTTTTTATCGGCTCTTTTTGCATTTTGTGACGGCTTGAGACGGTCTTTACTTCTGTCTTATAGGGATTTTAGAATCGAAATCGATTTCAACTGGCAATCTGTCGAACTTTGATAAGTACCGTGCCGTCATTGCGAGAAGCGCAGCGACGCGGCAATCCATTTTCTTTATAGATACGTATGGATTGCTTCGCTTTGCTCGCAATGACCGGGAGAAAGGATGCGAAAAGAGTGAAATCAGGTAACTTTTTCGATAAATTCGACAGGCTGCCAGGAAAAACCCTGTTGAGACAACTTCGCTCATGATTTTTACTTGACTTAGTATACACAAAGATTCATCCTCTGCAACCGTGATCGTTTATCGCCGCCGACGTCAAGGCGCGAGATGGCCGATCCATAATCCTTTACAGCAATGCAGCAACAGGCAGATACTCCGTCAGCGCAATTCGATGTTGCCGTTATCGGCTCCGGCCCCGGCGGTTACGAAGCGGCCATTCACGCCGCACGTCACGGCTTGAAGACCTGCCTCGTCGAAAAGGCGGCGCTTGGCGGCGTGTGCGTCAACTGGGGCTGTATTCCCACCAAGGCGCTGCTTCGGAGCGCCGAGGTGTACGATCTCGTGAAAAATCCCGCGACCTTCGGCGTCACCGTCGGCCAGGCGGCGTTCGATCTCGCCCAGGCGGTCAAGCGCAGTCGGAACGTGGCGCTGAAAAGCTCGAAAGGGGTCGAGTTCATGCTGAAGCGGGCCAAAGTCGAGGTGTGGCCGGGCGAGGCGGTGCTCACCGGCGGCGCGGGCGTGACGGTCACGGCGCAGGATGGCTCCGTGCGCTTGCTCGAAGCGCGGCACATCATCGTGGCAACGGGATCGAAGCAGCGGGTGATTCCGGGGCTGGAGCCGGATGGCAAGAGGATCATCACGAGTCGTGAGGCGCTGATCATGAAAGAGGTTCCGGCGTCGATGATCGTGGTCGGCGGCGGGGCGATTGGCGTGGAGATGGCGTGGTTTTACGCCAAAGCGGGCGCGAACGTGACCATCGTCGAGCTGATGCCGCGCATCCTGCCCGCCGAGGAGGCGGAGGTTTCCGAGGCGCTGAAGCGCTCGTTCGACAAGGCGGGCATCGCCGTGCACTGCGGCGCGAAGCTCGGCAATGTCGTGACGGGCGATGAAGGCGTCTCCGCCGACCTGCTCGTCGATGGCCAGGAGCCTCGCAAGCTCGAAGCGACCTGCCTGCTCGTGGCGGTAGGCGTGACCGGTGCGATTGACGGACTCGGCCTCGAAGCGGTGGGCGTCGAGACCGAGCGCGGATTCATCCTCACGGACGCGCAGTGCCGCACCTGTGCGCCGGGCATCTGGGCCATCGGCGACGTGCGCGGCGGGATGCTCTTGGCGCACAAGGCGTCGGCGGAGGCGGCGATTGCCGTCGAGGCCATCGCCGGAAAGTCGCCCGAGCCGCTCACGGAAGCGCTCATCCCGCGCTGCGTCTACGCCCAGCCCTCGGTGGCCTCGGTTGGCCTGACCGAGGAGGCCGCAGTCAGGGCTGGCTACGAGGTGCTCGTCGGACGTTCGATGTTCGCCGCCTCCGGCAAAGCAAACGCCTTCGGCCAGCTCGAAGGCTTCGTGAAGCTCGTCTTCGATGCCTCTACCGGCCGCATGATTGGCGGTCATCTCATCGGCCACGATGCCGTCGAGCTGATCGGTGAACTCGGCCTCGCCTGCCGTCTGGGAGTTACGGCGGAAGGTATTGTCGCTACGGTGCATGCCCACCCGACCCTGTCGGAAACGCTCAAAGAGGCGGCGTTCGCGGCGTTGCAGGGCGCGTGAGAGTTCAGGAGTGTCGCCGTTTTTGTCGGGACTGCCCTGCTTTTTCTCGATTGGCTACCTGTTCAGAGAGGCGCTTCGCGGATGTTTTCCGGCGCGCTTCATTTCCCTGTGACATTCGTGAAAAGCGTTTGTTATCTCTATGCTAAAAGCATAAATTCAGGATTCGTAATTGAATTTTTCTTTCTTCTCAATCAAGCACGCCCCTGCCGGGAAAACCGTGATCGTCGAAGCCCGGGGCCGGGTATTAACCAACCAATCTGACTATGACCCAGACTGCCAAAGCCGCAAAAAAAACCACTTCAGCCAAGGCATCGGCCACCAAGGAAGCCAAGGCAAAGGCGCCCGCAGAAGAAAAGGCTGTAACTGAAGTCAAGAAGCCGGCTGCAAAAAAGAAAAGCGCCCTGGCATTCCCCTTCACCTCCATCGTCGGACAGGAGGAGATGAAGCTCAGTCTGATCCTCAACATCATCGATCCGAGGATTGGCGGCGTTCTGGTCATGGGTCATCGCGGTACCGGCAAGAGCACGACCGTTCGCGCACTCGCCGAGGTGCTTCCGTTCATTCCGCGTGTCAAGGGTGATATTTACAACCGCACCGTCGAGCAGTACATCGAGATGGAGTCCGGCGCGAAGGGTGCTTCCGCCATCAAGCCCGAGGATGTCAAGACCGAACTCATCCCCGTGCCGGTGGTTGACCTTCCCCTCGGCGCTACCGAAGATCGCGTCTGCGGCACCATCGACATCGAAAAAGCGCTCACCAGCGGCGTCAAGGCGTTCGAACCCGGTCTGCTCGCCCAGTCCAACCGCGGCTTCCTCTACATCGACGAAGTCAACCTTCTCGACGACCACCTCGTTGACGTGCTCCTCGACGTGGCCGCCAGCGGCAAGAACGTTGTCGAACGCGAAGGTATCAGCATCCGCCACCCTGCCCGCTTCGTGCTTGTCGGCTCCGGCAACCCGGAAGAGGGCGAGCTTCGTCCGCAGCTCCTCGACCGTTTCGGTCTCCACGCCCGCATCATCACCATCAACGATGTTGCCAAGAGGGTGCAGATCGTCAAGCTCCGCCGCGAGTACGACGAGGATCCGGAAGCCTTCATGAAGAAAGTGACCAAAGAGCAGCAGAAGCTCCAGAAGAAGATCGTCGCCGCCCAGCAGCTCCTGCCGCAGGTCACGATGGATGATGCGGTGCTGACCGACATCGCCCGCCTCTGCATGAACCTCGGCATCGACGGCCACCGCGGTGAACTCACCATTACCCGCACCGCCCACGCCTTCGCCGCCTGGGAGGGTGACAAGGAGGTGACCATGAAGCACGTTCGCGAAATCGCCGGTCTCTGCCTCCGCCACCGTCTGCGCAAGGATCCGCTCGAAACCGTCGATGCGGGCGAGAAGATCGACCGCGAACTCGGCAAAGTTCTGGGAGAGGCCGAAGCAGCAGCATGATAGCATTTACCGACATTGTAGGAATGGATCTGGCCAAGCAGGCGCTCATGCTCCTGGCCGTCGATCCCTCCCTTGGCGGTGTCGTGATTCCTTCGACCGTAGGTTCGGGAAAATCGACGCTCGCAAGGGCTTTCGCTGACATTCTGCCTGATGGCACACCCTTCGTGGAGTTGCCGCTGAACGTGACCGAAGATCGCCTGATCGGCGGCGTCGATCTCGAAGCGACCCTTGCCTCCGGCGTGCGCGTCGTCCAGCATGGCGTACTCTCCAAGGCGCACAAGGGCGTGCTCTACGTCGATTCGCTCAGCCTGCTCGACAGCTCGGCGGTGTCGCACATCATGGACGCCATGAGCCGTGGCGTGGTGCTTGTCGAGCGCGAGGGACTCAGCGAGGTGCATCCGGCGGACTTCATGCTGGTCGGCACTTACGACCCGAGCGACGGCGAGGTGCGCATGGGACTGCTCGACCGCATCGGCATCATCGTGCCGTTCACGCCGGTCAACGACTATCGCGCCCGCAAGCAGATCGTCAACATCGTCATGGGCAAACGCGACGAGGAGGATACGCAGGACGAGTTGCGCATGTTGCGCGGTCTCATCGATGCGGCGCGTGAGCAGTTGCACAAGGTCTCCATGACCAACGAGCAGATCAAGGGTCTCATCCAGACCGCCATCAGCCTCGGCGTCGAGGGCAACCGCGTCGATATCTTCGCGATCCGCGCCGCCATCGCCAACGCCGCGCTCAGCCAGCGCACCGAGGTGGACGACGAGGATCTGAAGCTCGCCATGAAGCTGGTGCTGGTGCCGAGGGCGACCCGTATGCCCGAGCGCGAACCGTCGCCGGAGGAGATGGCCCAGGAGGAGCCGCCGCCGCAGGAGGAGGAGCAGCCGGAACAGGAGGGCGAGGACGAAAACGCCCCGCCGGACGAGACCGATTCCGAGGCCGACGAGGAGCAGAAGGACACGCCCGACATGATCGAGGAGCTGATGATGGATGCCGTCGAGACCGAACTGCCCGACAACATCCTGAACATCTCGCTCGCCTCCAAGAAAAAAGCCAAGAGCGGCAGCCGTGGCGAAGCGCTGAACAACAAGCGAGGCCGCTTCGTGCGCTCGCAGCCGGGCGAAATCAAGAGCGGCAAGGTCGCCCTGATTCCGACGCTCATCTCCGCCGCGCCGTGGCAGGCATCGAGAAAAGCCGAGCAGGCGAGGAAAGGGATCAAGACCACCGCCGCGCTCATCATCGGCAAGGAGGATGTCAAGATCAAGCGTTTCCGCGACAAGTCCGGCACGCTCTTCATCTTCATGGTGGACGCCTCCGGCTCGATGGCGCTGAACCGTATGCGCCAGGCAAAAGGCGCCGTGTCGAGCCTGTTGCAGAACGCCTATGTGCATCGCGACCAGGTCTCGCTGATCTCGTTCCGTGGCAAGCATGCGCAGGTGCTGCTGCCACCATCGCAGAGCGTGGATCGCGCCAAGCGCGAGCTTGACGTGCTGCCGACTGGCGGCGGAACCCCGCTCGCCTCGGCCCTGCTTACCGGCTGGGAAACCGCCAAACAGGCGCGAACCAAAGGCATCACGCAGATCATGTTCGTCATGATCACCGATGGTCGCGGCAACATTCCGCTGGGCGCGGCATACGATCCAACCGTCACGAAGGCTCCAAAAGAGGATCTTGAGAAGGAGATCGAAGCACTCGCGCTCTCTATTCAGGCCGACGGCATCGCCTCGATCGTGGTCGATACCCAGATGAACTACCTGTCGAGAGGCGAAGCCCCCAAGCTCGCCCAGAAACTCGGCGGTCGCTACTTCTACCTCCCCAACGCCAAAGCCGAACAGATCGTCGAAGCGGCGTTGAGCTGACCTCTCTCATTTGTCATGTACTGTCCCATTCTACACAGAGTGGGACGGTATGATGGCGATCTATTTACAGATTATACAAATAGATAATAGCTCTTGTCGCTGTCTGACCGGACGAATCGGTCAGTGGATGAGTCGAGTTGCCTGGACCCCGGGATTGAGGTTTTCATAGTGCGCGAACCCGCATGATGTTATGATTGACGCAACGGCCGTTCTTGCCGGTTTGGCGGCTTTGCAGAGTAGATGTGCAGAGCGGCGTCGCTTCGATTCTCCACAAGGAGAGCGGCGTGTGTGCGCACACAGAAAACTCGGCCATCGCGGTGATCCGCAAGTCCCGCAGACAGAACCGGAAGGTCAAGTCTATTTCGGAATACTTCTGGTCATGACCCGAATAATCCCGGAGGTGGTCGTCGTCCCGTTGCTCATCGATATGCTGCCCTTCAAAGAGTGGCTTGTTGACAGGGAGGCAAGAGAACCGTTACTGCCACTTTAACCTAGTGTCAAGTCAATACCAACAGTCTTGTGCATTCTGCGTCATTGCGAGCCGCGAAGCGGCGCGGCAATCCATACGGATTCAGCGCGATAGCGAAAAGGGATGGATCGCCACGTCCCGACAAGTCGTGACTCGCGATGACGAATCTCCGTCATTTTTCTATTGACATACCATTAGGCAGAAGTGAGGAAAAATCTATACACTTGCACGGCAACCGGTTCTCGAAAATCAGGCAACGGGAATAAAAGATTTGATGAAGTGGAGGTATTGTCAGGTTCGATTTTGCATATATACGTTATAAATATCTCGAATAGGTGCTGTTATTACGTCGTTTGATTGAAAAATGTTAACGATTATTAATTTTTTAAAAAAAATGAACAAATAATTTGGCAATTAATTTTTCTGACCTATATTTGAAGCGAGTAGACTATATAATCGACGCCCGTTGATCTACATAGTTTACATGTGCAGCATGATGTAAAGGGGTACGTCATGCTGCTTTTTTTTGTGCCAGCCCTCAGCGGGGTTTACCCCGTGAACTCCGTGATCATCGCATAAACCTCCCGCCACGACTCAGCTCTCGGCGCTTCGATATGCCGGTTCGTGCTGTTTCCGAAACAGATGGTCTTGAGCCCTTTGCCCCGAAGTTGTACGATATTGTCGGGAGAATCCTCTATATAGATGTCCGCGCCGACCTGCGTTTTGGCCTTCATGAAGCATAAATCCCAATATGGAATGCCGTGGCTGTCGAGCCAGTTGACCGTCTGCTGCACGGCGGCGGCGTGGAAATAGTGGATGAAGAGGCGATGGGTGATGATGCGGATGCGAAAACCCTCGTCAGAGAGCTGGCGCAGGTATTTTCGCGCCCCAGGAATCACCTCCATGCTGCTGAACAGCTCCCGCTGCGTTACGGCAAAACGGTGCAGGCTGTCGTACTGGCTCTGGTTCGTGATCCCCCATTCTGAAAGGCCATAGGAGACCTCGTTTGAAAGCTCCTCGATTGGCCGCTCGAACCACTCAGCCGCAATCTGCCTCATGCGCCCGTAAAAATCAGCGCAAACGCCGTCGAGGTCAACGCCGATAACGATACTGTTGTCTGACATGGTGAAGGGTTTTTTGTGAATCAGCAGTTGAACCCCGGCGAGCCGGGGAATGTGACTCATAAGTCGTATAGGACTTATAGGTCTTATACGACCTATAGGGAAAAAGATTGAGACAATGCACTTCAAAAAGCCCGGTCGAAGGCGCGGCGGTGTTTCAGGGTTGTTTCGTGCTCCTGGCCGAGGAATCGGAAGATGGCGATGCAGGCCTTGCGCGAGCCGTCGTCGTCGTACTGGCGGTTTTCGCGCAGAACGCCGATGAAACGGTCGAGCGCGCTGTCAAGCTCGCCGCTTCGCAGGGTCTCGACCGCCTGGGCGTAAGCCTCGCGACTTTCGCCTTCGGGCAGCTCCGACAGGGGGCGAATCAGCAATGGAGCGAGCGTCCTGGCCGACTCGCTCAGCTCGGCGTAATCTGGCTCCGCTTCGAGCGTTTCGGCAAGCTTGAGAGCCTCTTCGGGACGCGAAAAAAGAGTCAGCCTGACCAGCATGGCGGCGGCCTTCCGGTTATCCGGTTCGTTGGCCAGCACGCCTTCGAGCAACGCGATGGCCGTCTCGTCGTTGCCAGCCTCGATCTCGGCGGCGGCGCGATCCACATCTTCGCTCCACGGGCTTGGCAGGGCTTTTCTGAGCCACTGCTCGATCTGGTATTCGGGAAGCGCTCCGGTAAATTCATCGATCACCGCGCCAATGGAAAACAGCTTGACATTGGGAATCCCCCGAATGCCATATTGCGCCGAAATCTCGGGAAACTCGTCTGTGTTGACCTTCACGAGCACCCATTTACCGGCGTGACGCTCGGCAAGCCGTTCGAGTACGGGAGCGAGAATCCGGCACGGATTGCACCATGGTGCCCAGAAATCGACGAGTACGGGCACGGTTTTGCTTTGTTCGATGACCTCAGTCTGAAAATCGAATGGAGTACTGCTCTGCATTGGAACTATGTTTATCGTTGTGTACCGGTCGTGATGAGTATAACCGGTAAAAGCATCCGTCATGCACCATAATAAACCGGAAAGTCGAAAACATCAACGCCAGCGCTGCGAAAGTGCCGTCCAGCCGATCGATCGACTATCGGCAAGAGAATTTATCTGATTATGCGTGTGGAAAGATTATCACCGCACAATTACCTTTGGTATTCACCATGATTTGTCACTAAATTCCACCTTAGCTATCGAAACGCCCAGGCTGGTTAAAATCAACCATAAAACATCACTATCCATGAAAAAAAACGTGCTGAAACAAACGCTGCTTCCTGCGCTGCTGGCCATCGGTATGTGCGCTCCCGTCGCGGCATCTGCCGGAACCGGTGATATCGCGCTTGGTGTCAAAGGCGGCACCGCCGGTCTTGGCGGTGAACTCACCGTTGGCGTCCTCAACTTTCTCAATTTCCGGACTGGTTACAACACCTTCAATTATGACGGAAATGATACGCAAAGCGACATCGATTACGACTACAAGCTCAAGCTTCAATCCATCCCGTTGCTGGTTGACCTGCATCCCTTCGGCGGCGGCTTCAGGCTAACGTCAGGTATTTTCATCAACAACAACGAAGTCACCTCAACGGCAAAGCCAAATAATACAGCCAAAGTCAATATCGGCGGGACAGAATACTCAATTGGAGGTGTTGGGGCAGATTTAGTCTCACTTGACGGAAAAATCGATTTCCAATCAACAGCCCCGTATCTCGGCATTGGCTGGGGGAACGCTGTTGGCAAGAACAGCCATCTGACCATCTTTTTCGACGCCGGTATCATGTTCCAGGGAACACCGAAGGTGTCACTCAACGCGAACGGCCCTATTGCAAGCGATGCAACTTTTGAGCAAAAACGTGCTGAAGAGGAAGCGCAGCTCAAGAATGACATCAAGGATTTACAGTATTACCCGATTCTTTCGCTCGGATTGGCTTACAAGTTCTGATCCTTCACAAAGAGCAAAAAGGGCTGATCCTGGAGGATCAGCCCTGCTGCTTGAGTTCGTTCGATACTTTCCTGATATAACCCGATGCCTCTTCGAGATGCTTCAGCGCCTGGCGGATTTCATAATCGTCATCCGCGTCGGCTCTGGCGCGTTCAAGCCGCTTCCGGGCATCATCGATAGCATCGGTGGCAAGTTGGAGCGTTGAATTGACTGACATGGTTTTTTTCCTCTTATTGCGTTGTTGACAAAAAGATTTCCATCATCACTTCAATGTAAAAAAGAGATACCTTGCAATGCAATCAGGTATGCTTCTCTTTCAGGAATGATTCTTGCTCTGGACAGCAAAGCCTGAACCGATTCCGGGCTTCGGGTATGGCAATTCAAGCACGATCATAACCGCGCCGATCTTCATATGAAAAAAACAACTTACGCATTTTTACTGTTCTCGCTCTTTTCCGCGCCATCGATTGTCCGTGCGGAAAGCGTTTCCACCGGCAGAATCGAGGTGCTTGTCGATGGCGTGCGAAGCGCCGATGGCGTCGTGGGCGTGGCGCTTTTCAGCGCCAAACGGGGCTTTCCCGATAACAGAGCGATGGCCATCGGAGGGCGAAGCGTTCCGGCGGGCAAGCGCTGCAAGGTGATCTTCGAGAACGTGCCGTGGGGCGCTTACGCCATCAGCGTGCTGCACGATGAAAACGGAAACGGCAAAATGGACAAGGGGTTCCTCGGGATTCCGAAAGAGGGATTCGGCGTCTCGAACAATCCCGAAATCAAAATGGGGCCGCCCTCCTTTTCCGAGTCGCGATTCGAGCTGAAAAGCACCGAGCTGATGCTGAACATCGAGATGAAGTATCTCCGCAAACCAGAAACCCAGGTTCGGCAGTAACTCCGTAAAACATCATGACGCGCATCGAACTATCTTCATTTTTGTAGTTCTCACATTCATTCATACCAATACGTATCATTTCCGGTTTGTCAACCCATTGTTGAAAAATATCTAACCTGTTATTTCAGAATATCTTGAAGTCAAGCCGTTCTGAACTGGCACGGTTATTGTAGGAGTAATCTGGAGACAGAAGTTCCATTTCATAAAAAAGGACTAAATATGACCGATTTCAAAACCATATATGGCGAGCTTCGCGGCGTCGAGTTCCGAACGCTCTATTCGAACGGCAAAACCGATGGCTGCCTGGTCAGAGAGGAGAATATCCTCCACACCCCGTACGGCGACCTGATTCCTCAGTATGAGGCCGAGGATATGGGACGGCGACAGCTCAAGCCCTTCTATTTCTATAAAAGCGGCTCGATCAAGTCGATGCCGTTGCAATCGCAAACCCTTATCCGCACGCCGGTTGGCGGCGTGCCTGCCGAGCTGGTCACTTTTTACGAGTCGGGCGCGATCAAACGCATCTTCCCGCTCGACGGCAAGCTCAGTGGCTTCTGGACGGCAAAAAACGAGTTCGCGCTCGCCGAGGAGGTCACGATCGAGTCGCCGCTCGGCAGTCTGCGAATAAAGCCCATCGCCCTGCAATTCTATGAAAGCGGCGCACTGAAAAGCATCACGCTGTGGCCCGGCGAGTCTCTGACCCTTTCGACGCCGGTGGGCCGGATCAGGGTTCGCACCGGCATCGCTTTCTACGAAAATGGCGCGATGCGCTCCCTCGAACCGGCGGGCGTGGTGAAGGTCGAAACGCCGGTGGGCGCGATGACGGCGTACGACAACGATCCGAAGGGCATCCACGGCGATCTGAACTCGCTGGAGTTCAGCGAGGAGGGGAGCGTCATGGCGCTCAAAACGGTCTCGGAGGAGATAACGGTAATCGACCAGCTCGGCAATCCACATCTCTTTACGCCATGGCTGAAGGACAATCCGTGCGGCCATGAACGCAAGGTGGTGGTGCCGCTGAAGGTGCGCTTCAGCAAGGGGCGGATCATCTTCGACGACCGGCAGGAGTCGTTCAACATGGATCAGTGCCGCGTTGAGATCAGGCCGTTCGACCGCAAGGCTGGCGATCCGGCCTACTCCTGCGCCGTCTGACGGGCCTTGTCGAACAGCGAGCGGGCGGCGTTACTACCGGCTACCCAGCCGGTGGAGAATGCCGCTTGCAGGTTGAAGCCGCCGACCTCGCCCGCGTAATCGAGCAGTTCGCCGCAGCAGTAGAGGCTCGGATGGAGTTTCGACTGCATGGTTTTGGGATCGATTTCGCCCAGCGTGACGCCGCCTGCCGACACCTCCGCCCGGTCGAGCGGCACCTTGCGCACCGTGCCGAGCGCAAGCCGCTTGAGCGTCGAGACGAGGCCGAGGCGCTGCACTCTGCTCAGGCCGCTCATCGTAACCTCCTTGTCGATTCCCGCCTGGCGCATAGTTTCGTCAGCGAAGGCGTTGGGAATGGTTGGCGCGTCGGTCGATGAGTCAGGCGCATCGAGACGCTCCGGCGCAAGCGGGCAGCGTTGCAAAAAGGTGCGCACTTGGCGGGTGCCGTGACGGGCTGCCTCTTCGAGGATGAAGGCTGAGAGCTTGCTCGCCTCGTAGCCGGGAAAAAGATCGACTGAAATCGTGACCGTCTTGCCTGAAGTGTGCATCGTGGCCACGCTCCGGGAGAGCGAGAGGCAGGCAGGCCCGGAAATTCCCCGGTGGCTGATAAGCACGTCGCCACGGCGCGAGTCGGACGCGCCTTCGCTGCTCGCTACGAGTAGAATATTACGCAACGTAATTCCGACAAGCTCCGGACTCGGCGGCACGGTGAAGTAGTTCGGCGCGAGCGCGGGCATGACCTGCGCGATGGCGTGACCCACGGCAGCGGCGATGCGATTGCCATCGCCCGTCGTACCGGCGGAACCCCACGAAGCGCCGCCCGTGGCGAGAATCACCGCATCGGCCTCGAATCGCCGCTCTCCGGCGTGAACGACGAATCCCGAAGCGCCGCATTCAAGCCTTTCCACTCGTGCGTTGGTAACTATCGTCGCCGCGCTCTCTTCGAGCATCCGCCGCAAGAGGTCGAGCACCTCGCCCGCCCTTCCTGAAACGGGAAATATCCGCCCATCTTCACGCGCCTCCGTCTTGAGGCCGTACCGCCCGAACAGCGCCAGCAGGTCGGCATTGCTGAATGAGTGAATAGCGTGACGTAAAAAGCGTTGTTCGTTTTTTCGGAGGAATCCCTTATCAAGCAACCGTTTTACGTCAGCATCATGCGTCAGATTGCAGTGACCGCCGCCAGAGATGGCGATCTTGTTGCCCGGCTTCGGATTGCGTTCGAGCAGCACGATGCGCAGCCGCTCGTCGGAGACGCCGAGGCTTCGGGCGGTGCGCCTGGCTGAAATGGCGGCCAGCATCCCGGAAGCTCCCGCGCCGATGATGAGCAGCGTTGAAGAAGCGCCGCTCACTGGAGAATTAAGGTTGTAGGTATCACGAAATTCCTGGGTTTTTTAGAATAGGACTTATAGGTCGTACGGGTCGCATAGGACTTATGGAAGAGGATTACAAGACAATTTATTTCACTCTTCATTTCCCCTGAACGGCTACTCGCATTCCGGGTTCGAGTTCGTTCGGGGGGTGAATCACCACTCGCTCGCCCTGGCGAAGTCCGCTGAGCACTTCGGCCATGTCGGCTCCGCGCATTCCGAGGCTGACCTTGCGCACGTTGGCGCGGTCGTTCTCGATGACGAACAGCTCCCAGCCCTCTTTGCCTCTGAAGAGGGCGCTGACCGGCACGCGGAGTACGCGACCGGCCTGGCTCGTCACGATCCGCGCCTGAATGCGGAAGTTGTCGCCAAGGCGCGGCTCTGGCTTGTCGAGCATCGCGACGATGTTGACCCGTTTCTCCTCGATGCCGAGCGCGGAAATCTTGGTGAAGGCCGCCGGTTCGATCCGCTTCACCACTCCGGCAAGCGCTCCGGCACCGCCCCAATCCTCGATCCAGACCCGATTGCCCGGCCTGACCCGCACGGCGTCCGACGAAAGTACGTCGATCACCACTTCGAGCAGCCAGGGATTGCCTATCTCGACGAGTGGCGTGCCCGCCGGAACGACGCGCTCGCTCTTTTCGACGATGCGCAGCACCTTGCCATCGACCGGCGAATGGACGTCGACCGCCTTGCCGGCGATTCCGGCGTCGATGCGAGCCGTCGCCGCCGATGCCTGCATCCGCGCCGCCTCGACGGCTGCCGATGCCGCCAGCGCCTCCTTTTCGAGCACCGAAGCTTCCTCGGCGGCAAGTTCGCTGCTCTCCTTCGACACCGCGCCTTCGCGGTAGAGCCGCTCATAGCGCCCGGCCTTCAGGCGGGCTTGCGAGAGCCGCACCGAGGCTTGATGCTGCCGCGCCTGCGCCTCGCTCACCGACGCCGAGGCCGATCCCGCCAGCGCCGCCGATTCACGATATTCGCGAGCATTCTGGTCGGGCGGCAAAATCGCAGCCACTGTCATTCCCGCCTTGACGCTGTCACCCTCCGTCAGCCCGCTCCGCCGCAACTTGCCCATCACCGGAGCCGAGATGGTGAAGCGGTCAATCACTCTGGTGATCCCCTCATCCTCGATAGAGACTTCGAGCGGCCCGAAGCTCGCCACGCCCGCATCGACCGGCAACGGCGCGGGCCGGAACGCCAGATAGAGCAGGATCGCGACGGCGGCGGATGAAGCGGCGACGATGCGTTGTGTTTTACTCAACGGTTTCATATCACTCTTTTGTTTTCAGTACGGCGATCATGTCGAGCGTCGCGAGCTTCCGCCCCACAATCACACCCGATACAATAGCAACCGTAACCAGAACGGCAAAAGCAAAAAGAAAATTTGCCGGGGTGAAGACCAGCGGCATTCGGTAAAGTTCGGAGCTGAGCGCTTTTGCCAGCAGCACCGAAAGCACGATGCCGAACAGAAAGCCGAGCGGAATGGCCGCGATGCAGAAAATCGCCTGCTCGCCGAGCAGAATCACCGCGATCTCGCGCTTCGTCATGCCGAGCACCCGCAGGCTCGACAGCTCTCGCGCCCGCTCCGAGAGCGTGATGCGCGCGCCGTTGTAGATCATGGCAAACGCCAGCACACAGGCGAAGGAGGTCAGAATGAAGGTCGAGGTGTTCATGCTTTTGGCGATCATCTCGTCGAAGCTTTTGCGCATCGCTTGCAGCATCATGATGCCGCCCACCCCGGGCGTGCGCTTGAAGCGCTCGTACAGCTCCGCCCGCTTCGAGGCATCGATCCTCAGCACCCCGGCGCTGAGTGCGCCGCCATCTCCGGCAAGCCGGTTCAGCTCGTCGAGCTGCAGATAGGCTGAAATGCCGAGAATTTCGTCGATGGTTCCCGCCACCGGCACATCGACGGAGCGGCGAGCGCCTTGCAGAAACTCGACCGTCAGCACATCTCCGGCTTTCACGCCAAGCAGGTCGGCGAGCGTTTTTGTCAGCAGCAGCCCGTGTTCGGGAAGGCTTTGCGGTCTGTCGCGGCTGTCGATGAGCCGCTGCAAGCCATCGACCCGCTGCAACCCCTTGAGCGTCTGCCGCCGCGAACGGTAGCCGGAGACGAGCCGCACCGGCTCCTCGCGATAGTACTCCGCTTCGAGCACCCCCGGCATCGAGCTGAAGCTGAAGGCGGTCGATGGCGGCATGGCGTCGTTGAAGATTACTGTGACATCCTCGCGGTGGCGCGAACCGAACTCGAGTTCGATCATTCGCTCGACCGAATCGTAGCTGTAGCGCCCGGCCACGAGGATGGCCACCGCGAGGGAGATCATCGTCACCGACAGCGCCGATTTGAAGGGGTGGCGCTCGATGTTGCGCAAGATGATGCGCAATGGCATCGAAAAGCGCCGCGCCACGCCCGTCCTGTCGAGTACGCCTGGCCGGTACACCTGCGGCGACTCGGGGCGCATCGCCTCGGCGGGCGGCAGCTTCACGGCTCGCCGCGCCGCCATGAGCGCGCCGCCAATCGCCGCGCCGAAGCTCAGAAGCACCGCGCCAAGCGCGTTTTCCATGCGGAACACGTAGAGCAGGCGCGGAAAATTGTAGACATCGCCATAGAGCTGCAACAGCCCGGAGCCGAGCCACGCGCCAAGCCCGGTGCCGACAATCACCCCCGCGACGGTCGGCGCGAGCGCGAAGCCGAGCACGTGCAGCCCCACCGCCTCGTCGTCGTAGCCAATCGCCTTGAGCACGGCGATCTGCTCACGTTGCGTGCTCACCATCCGCTGAAGCACGATGTTGAGCAGGAACACCGCGACGGCAAGGAAGATCGTCGGCAGCACGGTGATCTCCATGCCGAGAATGCGGATCTCGTCGCCGATGAAGCGGTCGGAGAGCTGCTGGTCGCGCCCGTACGCGCCGAGCGAGCCGTAGCGGGCGAACATCCGGTCGAGCTGGCGGATCGCCTCTTTTTCGGACGCGCCGTGCGTGAGGGTCAGCGACAGATCGTTGAACGCGCCGCTCATGTCGAGCGCCGATTCGAGCGCCTTCTGGCTCATCCAGAAGATGCCGAAGCGGCGGTTGTCAGGGAAAAACGCTCCCGGCTGCACCTCGTAGATGTACTCCGGCGAAAGCCCGACGCCCACGATCACGAGCCGCTTCCACCGCCCGTTGATCACCGCGCCGATCTGGTCGCCTGGCCTGAGCCGGTTCGCCTTCATGAAGGGCTTGCTCGCGATCACCTCCTCCGGCCTCGCGGGATCGATCATCCGCCCGTCGGCGATGAAAACGCCGTTCAGCGCGGGCGCGTCCCGGTCGGGCAGCGAGACGAGCTGCGCTGTCGCCGGTTCGTCGAGGCCGGGCACATCGATGGTCACGTTGGTCACGATGCGCGGCGCGACGGTCGCCACGCCCGGAATGCGCCGCGCCGCTTCGAGCGTGAACTCCGGTGCACGCTTGAGCTGCATGAAGAGATCGGCGAAGCGGAAGCGGCTGTAGTAATCCGCCCGCGTCATTTCAAGCGAGTACTTCACATTGCTCATCGACACGAACATGGCAATGCCGCACGCCACCACCGCCGTAACGGCCAGCATCTGCCCCTTCATATGCAGAAGATCGCGCAGCAATTTCCGGTTAAGCTGCCTCATAAACCGTTAACGATGAGAAGATTCCGCGAAAAATCACCTTTTCCGAAAGTTATCATCCCGAAGCATCGAAAAAAATTGCTTTGCGATTATCGATGATTTCAATGCAGTCAAGGCAGGGTGTGTCAAAAGAACAATGACGGAGACTGGTCATCGCGAGTCCCGACAAGTCGGGGCGTGGCGATCCATCTTTCTCTGATACCGCATGGATTGCCACGTCTCTTTGCTCCTCTCAATGACGGTGAATGTACAAGGCTGTTTGGTATTGACTTGACAGTGAAGTGACAACTGACTTTGTTTAAACAAATTCCGGATAACGAATATTCCGGATCAATCTTCAACTTCTTATCGCTTCATCACTTCCATGCTTCAGGGAAATTTTGTATTTTCAGCGCTACAGCCCGTAGATCGCGCTTGAAAAAATGTGTAGCCTTCACGCAAGAAACACTCAAGCCG